>JBFKGW010000208.1:0-5357 GCA_041633145.1 Alphaproteobacteria bacterium | reverse complement strand
CTGGGGGCCGCGGTCGAGGCCTTCAGTCACCACGGTCTCGACAACCTGACCGTGGGCTATGGGCTCGATCTCGACAAGGCGCGCGAGTGGGGCCTCTACATCTCGGCCGGCAAGGGCGTCAGCGGCGCCGGCATCGAAGAGCCGGCGCTGTTCAGCGAGCCCGGCCTGTTTCTCGTCAAGCCCGACAACTCGGTCTACTTCGTGACCACCCAGACGATGCCGTTTGCCCGCCCCAGCTTTGGCGACATCTTGTAGGCGCTCGACTTTGTTATCTCGAAAAACTATCCGGCGCGCGGCGAAGTGGTCGACCACACCCAGGCGGCGGCCGCCGAGTAAGCGTTTGCTTACCCTCCCTGTGAAAGCGGGCGCCTGCGGGCGCCCGTTTTTTTCTGGCCCCGCTCCGCGCGGGAGAGGGGTTGGGGTGAGGGGACGATATCCGCCGGTTTGAAAGCCTACCAACACGAGAGTTGGGCGACCGCAGTTTCAGATCCGCCGATGTCTGTTGTTGGAGCTATACCGGTCGTAATTGACGGTGGCTGTTTAGGGCAGTTCATAGCCAATTCCGGCCGTTCAGAAATTGCTAATAAAACACCGGCTCCCGGACCTTCGCTACCGCGGATCGCCAAATTGCGATGCCAATCGAGGGGCCGTCCAACGCATCAAAAGGAGAAGTTTCCACATGCCTGTCCCCTCAACGAATCCGGCGTTACTGCATCGACATCCTTGAGGCGGGGTGGGAATGTGCCCAACGAGGCCACGGGCTGTCAGGCCACTTGATCGGATGCGTCCCGAATTGCCGGCGGGAGTATGGCGAGATAGAGCACCGTCCTCCGTTTCCCAGGATTCAATCGCTATTATATCGAACTGCGTGTTGGCCGCCGTCGGACAGTCGGATTGCTCGGGCATCCGGATCGTCTTCGACGTCACGCAACGTTGGTACTCAACGGTTCTAAAGTCACCTCTGACGCCAAGGGCTGCAAATTGCCCTCGCGCGGGCCTGGGCGAACAATGCCGATAGGCGCGATGCCAGCCAGATGCCGTTGGTTTGACCATACGTTGCTCACGTCTGGCTCGGAAACCCTGCCGGCATTCACAGGTGAAACATGGCAAACAGCACTGCAGCGCCAAGTGCTATCCAAATAAGCCAATTCGGCGCCCCCGACTTCTGCTTATGAACCCCTATGCTCCCGCCCTGCGGAGATCTGGCCGACGGTGAGTTGCGCCTGGGAAGGTAGTTCACCAGGCGAACGGCGATTGACTGCCGTTCCGACACCTTCCAATCCCCTCCGGAGAGCGCACCAATTGCTGCCGCCAGAGCATTCGTCGCAGCCTCCTCGGGTAATTCTGATAGACGAGCGGCCTCGTCCCACGGGTCGAGGCCAAGCCGGGCCAGTGCGGAGAGGACGGTGAGCTGTTGTCCGCTTCTCTCTTCGCCGACGAATGCGAAAAGAAACTCGTTGAACTCGGAATGACCAAGCGAATACTCGGGACGTAGAGCCATCTCGTTCCTCCTTCAGGATGGGCGGCTTATATAAAACCAAGAGAAAGGAACCGGCGCCCCAGTTGAGTAACGGGTTCTAGGTTTTACCGAACGATTGCACTGTAGGCCCTTGTCGAGTTTTGCTTGAATGTCGCGCGACTAGTTGTTCCGGCCCGCTTCGCTGCTTTGGGTAATTTCGCTGCAAGCGGCTTGGCGCCGCATTTCGGACAGGTAATTACCTCCTTTTTCAAATCGTAATACTTGGTCATACACTCAGGACAGTCGTGCTTCAGTCCACGGTCTGATTTTTCCATAGCTTTGGATTCCTCAATTCACTTATGCAGCCCGACCGCCGGGTCGCGGGGGCTCACAATAATTCCGTCACACCAACGTGCGGCAGATTCCCGAGGAGCGGTACGGCTTAGCAGCGCGCAGTGACACGCTCTTTAGGTACCGCGGGTCGCGTGCAGTTTCTCTGAACGTCGCTGAAAACCACCAACGCCGAGCGCTGTTTAGAGATAGGGAAAAGCCGCCGCCAGTACACGTTCGACAGGATGCGGTTTGTGCTTATATGACCGGTTGTTAGCGGCCTAGTTGAGCTGGAGAGACTTGCTCAGCAGTTCGGCGCATGTCTTCGCGACATTGTCGTTTGGCTCTGCGCCACCGGGGAAAGTTGCCCACCCGGCTTTAATCAGATGCCTGTTCCGCAACCAGGAGTCGATTTCGCTAAGTTCGACGACCAGACCCTTGTCGGCATTCGCTGCCTGTTTGAACCTCTCCGCGCAAATGGGCGCCAAAGCGGCGACCATGGCTGTTTGGCTCGCAGCTTCCACCCTTTTTTCGGCGGTGCCGCCAAGCTGCCATCCGCCCCAATTGAAGCCGATGACCAGGGTGACGATCGCGCCCACCACCAAGCCTTGGAGGATGCGTTTCGGAGAATCTCCCTCCAAGTAGGGAGATATAAATGCAGGAATTTTCATGGGGTTTCCTTTGCCATTTTTAGGGCAGAGAGTTCTACCCTTTCACTTATCGCGGCAAATAATTTCTGATAATAAATATATAGTACTGGTATAATTAATATTCAATATAGGCCGTGATTTTTCTGAAAAAATTTTTTGGGGATAAATAATTTTTCAAACAATAATCTTATTATTTTTATAGAACAGAATATTTTATTTTGGTAAGGAACAAGAATTTGTAAGGTTCTGTGCTTCGACGCAGCGCACGAATATGAGTGGTGCCTTTGTGCGTAAATAAAAACGCCTGCAGAACCGGTTTGGTCGTTGCGCGTACTGGCGGCTCGTATGTCTGGAACGGGTCATTTCCGGCCGAAACCACTTCTCGTGATTTACGTCCGCTTTTGGGCGCATAGCGGAAGTCGCGCCGACAACCCCTACGCGAAATAGGTTCTGCACCAAGCGTTCAAACCGTCAGGGTTAGAGGCGGTCATTCGACACGCCTCGCTTTCTACCGTCGTGGCCCCGCCGTTCACCCCCTGTAAAAAACCGGCTATAAACGCATAAATACGCAGATCTGCCGATTCTGCGCCTGTTTCGGGGATTCCGCCGATGAGCGACCTGATGACCACCGCCGAGGTCGCCGAATATCTGCGCATCAAGGAGCGCAAGGTCTACGACCTGATCCGCCGCGGCGAGATCCCGTGTTCGCGCCAGGCCGGCAAGTGGCTGTTTCCCAAGTCGCTGATCGACCGCTGGGTGCTGCAGGGCGTGCGCGCCGACGCCGCCGCCCTGGGGCCGGCGCCGGCGATCATCGCCGGCAGCCACGATCCGCTGCTCGACTGGGCGGTGCGCGAGAGCAACTGCGGGCTGGCCCTGCTGTCGGGCGGCAGCATGGACGGCCTGGCGCGGGTCGGCGCCGGCGAGGCGGCGGCGTGCGGCCTCCATATGCGCGACCCCGAGACCGGCAGCTACAACGTGGCCTGGGTACGCCGCTGGCTGGGCAACCGCGACTTCGTCCTGCTCCGCTGGGCGCGGCGCGAGCAGGGGCTGCTGGTCGCCGCCGGCAATCCGCTCGGCATCACCGGTATCGCCGATCTCGCCGGCGAGACCAGGCCGCGGGTCGCCCAGCGCCAGGAGGGCGCCGGCAGCCAGCTGCTGCTGCGCCAGCAGCTCGCCGACGCCGAGATCGCCGAAGACGAGGTCGACCTGGTGGCGCCGCCGGCGCGCTCGGAAGACGACCTGGCGCTACTGATCGCCGACGGCAAGGCCGATGCCGGGGTGGCGATCGCCGCGGTGGCGCGGCAGTACCGGCTCGATTTCGTGTTGCTGGCCGAGGAATATTTCGACCTGGCGATCCGCCGCCACGATTACTTCGAGCCGCCGTTCCAGACGCTGCTGGCGTTCGCGCGCAGCGACGCCTTGCGCGCCCGCGCCGGCGAGCTCGCCGGCTACGACGTCAGCGATCTTGGGCAGGTGGTTTGGAACGGGGATTAGCGCTGCCGCTTTTCGGCTCCGCCGATAGCGGCGGCGGCGGTTCGGGCGCGACCGGCTTGCCGCGCGGGCGCGGCCCGGCGATGTCGGCCGAGCCGATAACCCGGCCGCGGCGGGCGAGTACGGCGTCGGGGATCTCGATCGGCGCGCGCGCGGCGGTGTCCTGGTTGATGATGATATAGGACGGCACGGCGGCTTGCAGGGGCGTGCGCGCCGCCGAGGGTTGCTGGAGGATGCGCGCCACCAGCTCGCCGATTTGCCAGCCCGTGCCGTAGGGTTCGGCGACGATTGCCGCCAGCGCGCCGCGCACCACGCTGTCCTCGTCGCTGGCGAACACCAAGAGGTTCGACGCTTCGGCGGCGGCGAGCAGGCGCTCGACCGGGGCGTCGGGGAAAATCCGCTTGTCGAGCAGGATCGCCACCTCGTCGGGCGCATAGTCTTTGATGGCGGCCGCGATGGCGCCGTTTTCCAGCGACACCGGCAATTGCTCGATCGCCAGATCGATGCTGCGAGCGAACGCCGTGGTCTGGCGCAGCGCTTCCCGGTTGGCCGGCTTGTCGTTGTCGACCGGAATGGCGACGGTGCGCACGCTGGGTGCGATTTCGCGGATCAGGGCGAGCGGCGCGTCGAAGCGCGCGTCATCGACGATGCCGGTGAGCAGCCGCGCCCGGCGGTTGCGCCGCAGCTCGTTGGCGGTGGCCGGTCCGACGCCGGCGATCACCAGCGGCACGCGCAGCCGCTCCGCCGCGGCGATGCGCACCGACGGTTCGGTGAAGGCGACGACCACAGCGGCGCGGTCGCGGGCGAACCCTTGCACCAGGTCGGCGGCGCGCCCGGCGTCGGCCTCGGCGCTGGCGAAGCGCAGGCGCACCGTCTCGCCGTCGCGATAGCCGGCCGCGCGCAAGGCGTCTTTCATGCCGATGTAGAGCGCGTCGACCGCCGCGTCGCGGACGATCGCGGTGACCGCGACGAAGGGCAGGTCGTCATCCTGGGCGCCGGCGGGCGACGTCGACCACGGCGCGGCCCCGCCAATCACCACGGCGGCGATAAGCAAAACGAACGATCGCAGTCGGTGCGCAAACAAGGGCGGCTATCCTGCTGTGGCGCCGGGCGGCGGGTCGGGGAAAAGGTGACGATCGCCCCGCGCCGGGTCAATAGCGCGCGCTCAGTCGCACGCCGCTGCAGCGCTCGCGATGGCGCGGAACGGCTGTTGGCCGTCGATGCTGAAGTTTTCGATAACCTTCTGGCCGGCCGGGCCGGTCAGCCAGTCGATCAGTTGGCGGGCGGCGTCGGCGCGGACGTGTGGGTGGCGCTCGGGGTTGACCAGGAGGATGCCGTAGGGATTGGCCAGGGCGTCGTCGACGAGCACGGTCAACGCGCCGCGGTTGCCGAAGCGGGTCCAGGTGCCGCTCTCGGTGAGCACGTAG
>JBFKGW010000207.1:0-5378 GCA_041633145.1 Alphaproteobacteria bacterium | reverse complement strand
GTTCGCTTACTTGGTTCAGCTATCTGGCGGGAGAAGATATCAGGGCCGCTTGTCGGCAAGGCGGGCCCGATCATTTCCGCTTCGTCTACAACGCCATCTATCCAGTGCAAATCCGCGGCTACGAACTCAAGCCACGTCCTGGCGGCGCGGAATTAACCGTACGCGCGCGCGGGCGCAGCGGCGCGCTCAACCGCTTTTCCTTCGATAATCCTTTCGGTCCGTGGGAGCTGTTGCAAGGCCGCGCCGAGATCGACAACCAGCGGGCGACGCAGATCGTCGATGCCTACGCGGCTGCCATCGCGGCGTCGCCGCCGTCCGCCGGCCAGCGTTTCTTGAGCAACGAATACTATTGGATCGCCGCCAGCTGTTCGGGCGGTAATTTTACGCTGCAGGGGTTCCTCCATCCCCGGGTCGACACCAACGAGTTGGAATTCGCTAAACTGCTGCTGTCGCACGACGATAGCGGCATCCCGTTCCGTCAGGCGGCGCGGGTCGAAGGCTTCACCCAGAACGTGTTCATGGTGCAGATCAACCGCAGCGGCGACGGCCTCGTCGGCCGGCGTTGATCAGGCCCGGTCAGTCGAACTTGGAAAATATCAGCGTGCCGTCGCGTGCGACCTGCTCGACCAGCGCGACTTCCCATTCCAGGTAGGCGTTCATCGCCGCCTCGACGCCGCCTTCATTGTCATAGGGTTTGTATTGAACGTCGTCGGTGGGGCCAAGCGGATGGGTGAGGCCAGCCTCGAGGGGTAGGCCCTCAGATTTCCAATTTTGCGTCCCGCCGGCCAGGGCAACCACGTCGCTGCCGGGACGCAACGCGGCCAGTTCGCCGGCAGCCAGCGAAGCCAGCCGGCCGTCGTCCGACGTGAGCGCGATCATCGGTGAGGAAGGCAGGGCGCCGATTTGCTCCGCCAGCCGGGACCGGACTGCCCAATAGGCGCCGGGGATGTGTTCGTCCCGATAGACCAGGCTGCTGGCGAGATCGACCAGGGTGGCTTGACCACTTGCAAGGGCGTCCTTGAGGGCAGGGGGCTCGATGGTATTCGGCCAGGGATCGCCATAGACGTGCGGTGTGTGGGGCTCGGCGGTGAGATCTTCCTCGCCTATCCCGTCGGCGAGCACATGAACGTCGCGCCACCCCATCTGGATCAGCCACGACGCTGTCATGGTAGCGCGGACCTCGGTATCGTCCACCAAGACCACCCGGGCGTTGCGCACGCCGATATATTCGTCCGTCGCCTGCACCAGTTGACCGCCCGGCGCGTTGCGCGATCCTGCCAGGTGGGCGAGGGCGTATTCGCCGGGCGCGCGCACATCGAAGACGAACAGGCAGCGGTTGTCGGCTTCTTGCCGCCACTCGGCAAGCGTCTCGCGCGACACGCGGCGGACGCCAAACCGATTTGCAACCCGTTCTGCGGCCGCACGCGCGTGCTCCAGACCAGCCGGCGAGGGCAACGGCGCCACCTCGGTTGCGCCGCGCGCCACCTCGAAGCCGGCGAGGTGCCATCCCATGGTGCCATTTTCCAGGGCGGCGATCGGGTTGCGAAAGCCGGCGTTGATCAAAGATTGCGCGCCGATGATGCTGCGCGTGCGCCCGGCGCAATTGACGACAATCGGTATTTCCGGATCGCGCGCCATGTCGTGGCCGCGGTAGACCAGTTCGGCACCGGGCGCATCGACCCCGCCGGGAATGCTCATGCGGTGGAATTCGCCGTAAGGGCGGGAATCGAGGACGACGATCGGCTCGCCAGCGTCCTGCCGGGCCTTCAGTTCCGCCGCCGTAACTCGCGGTGTGTCGTAGGTGTGCTCGACATATTCGCCGAACGCCTTGGAAGGGACGTTGACGCCGCTGAACATTTCCTGGCCGTCCGCTTGCCAAGCCGCCAGGCCGTCGGCCAGCACACTGACATTGCCATATCCCCAGCTTTCCAGCCGCTTCGCCGCGGTCGCGGCCAGCCGGTCGCCGTCGCCGCCATCGGTCAACACGATACGAGTGCCCAGCCGCGGCACCAAATCGGAGATCCGCAATTCCAGGTGGCTGAGCGGTACGCAGGACGCGAGCAATAGATGACCCTGGCCGAAGACGCCTTGTTCGCGCACGTCTAGCAACGCCAGTTCGTCGCCGTCGGCGAGCTTTCGCTTAAGTTCCGATGGGCTTAGTTGGTGTGGCACGGCTTAGACCTCTGCGTTACTGCATGCGAGTTTCGAGCTTAGCACGGCATTGAGTAGCCGCCGATGCAGCGCTTGCGAATTCGCGGCGAAGCCGTTTGACTATATGGCAACCAAAAACCGGAACCGGGTGAGGGGAACCAAATATGCCGTTGATGCGAATCGAGGATTATCCGCCACAGCCGCCGCGCGCCGAAGCGTCGCAGGCCTACCAGCAGACCGTCAACGAATTGTCCTACGGCATCGAGGGAATCGATGTGGCCTATGGCGACGATATATATCAGCACATCGCGCTATTCGTGCCGGAAGCACCGAGCGGCGCGGTCTTGGCGTTCATCCATGGCGGACGCTGGAGCTACGGCTACAAGGAATCGATGGCGTTCATGGCGCCGGCGTTCAATGCGGCGGGTATCACGATGGCAAGTATCGGCCACCGGCTGGCGCCGCATCACTACGATGCCGGATTTGCCGACGTCTCGCGGGCGATCGCCTGGCTCGCCAATAACATTTCTGCTTACGGTGGCGATGCCCAACAGATGTTCGTCAGCGGCCATTCCTCGGGCGGCCATTACGCTGCGCAGCTGGCGGTGACGCGCGATTGGCAGGCGCGCGAAGGCGTCTCGCGTAACGTCATCCGCGGCTGTCTGCCTATTTCAGGTGTCTACGATTTGACCCCCGCAGGTTGGCGGACAGAAGGCCGCCCGCCCTGCCTGCCCGACGGTGTAGAGGGCCGGGAGGAGAGCCCGCTCTACCGGTTGAAGGAAACGCCGCCGCCGTTTTTTATCGCCTGGGGAAGCGAGGATTATCCGTTCCTGATACCGCAGGCAAAAGCGTTTGCCGATGCGCTCGCCGACGCCAGCGGCGAGGTCGAGACCTTGGAACTGTCTGGCAAGACGCATTTCACAGTGCATTACGAAGGCGCCGCAGCCGGCGGTGCTTGGACCAAGCGCGCCTTGGCTTGGATCGCGGCGCATTAAAACTCATGGAATTCCTTGCGGCGGACGCGCCTACCGCCGACGCCCCGTTCAGTTTGTCGCTCTGATATCCGACAGCCGCCGTAGGATATCTTCCAGCTCAATCGGCTTTGTCAAAATCTCTACCGCCCCGGCCTCGATGCCCTGTTTGGCGATGTGATCGGCGCTGAATCCGGTCATCAGGAAACAGCGAACCGCCGGATTGGCCTGCCTGATCTGGCGCAGGCTTTCGATCCCGTTCAGACCCGGCAGGCTGATGTCCATCAAGACGGCATCGTAGTAATTTTTCTTGGCCGCCTCGACGCCATCTTTCCCTGTGAACGTGATGTCTACCTGGTGATCGCATAGCTCGAGGAATTCGGCCAAGCTGACCGCGAAGTCGCTGTCGTCGTCGACGATAAGCAGTCTGGAGGCGGTCATGCGGTTAAACCTTCTTCGGCGCCGTTCTTCAGAGGCAGCCAGACGACGATCTGAGCGCCGTGGCCTTCTTCGCTCCTGATATCCAACCCGCCATCATTTTCCTCCATGATGCGTTGGACAGTCGGCAGCCCCAAACCAGTGCCGAAGGATTTGGTACTGAACAACGGCTCGAGGACCTGCGGCAGGACATCTTCGGGGATGCCGGGGCCGGTGTCCATGATCTCGATTTCGACCCGTTCACCATTCTTGCGGCTTGCTATTGTCAGTTCGCCGCTCACCGCCGCGCCGTTCGCGCCGTTTTCTTCCGCCATGGCTTGGCAGGCATTATCGACCAAATTGATAATGGCGCGGCGAAGCGATTCGCGGTCAAAACAGACTGCCGCCGACTCCGCGTGGAAATCGCGCCTAACCGCTATACCATCGGGTATCTGCTGCTCTTCAAGAAGGTTCGCGAGCCAGGAATCGAGATTGGTCGGTTCGGGCTGCAGACCCTTGGCGCGGGCAAAATCCAACAGCTCGGTAATGATACGATCGCACCGTTTGATGCCACGATCGATGCGATCGAGGGGTTCCTTCAAGTCGGCACCCAAGCCTGAGCACTTGCGCCGAACGACGTGGGCCGAGTTCACGATCGTTCCGAGGGGATTGCGCAGTTCATGCGCGACCGTCCCGGTGAGCTGGCCCAACGCAGCGAGCCGCTCCTTGCGCAGGAGCGAATCCTGCGCGGCGCGTAGCTCTTCTGTGCGCTCGAGAACGCGCTGCTCCAGGTCTTCGTTGAGCTTACGTATCTCCTCCTCGGCCTCTTTGCGCTCGGTGATGTCGCGCGCGACGCAAAGCAGTTGCTGCATTTTTCCCGAGGGGTCGCCGATGGACGACCACGAAACGAGCGCTGGGATGCTCGTCCCATCCCTTTTGCACAGCGAGCCCTCCACGCTGAATGGTTTGCTGTTGCGTTCGATTTGATCGAAATAATCCAAGCCGTGGAGTGCCGTCTCGTAGCACAGGATTTCGTCGATATGACAACCGACTAAGTCAGCCAGTTCCCGGTCCAAGGCGGCGCACGCAGCCGCGTTGGCGCTCTCGACTTTGCCGTCGCGACTGAAAACGAGCAGCGGCTCGAGCATGTTTTTCAGGATGTTGTCGACGTAGTCCTTAGAAACTGTCGTCTCCTTGAGGTCAGCGGCCATGCTCTTTAGCGCCCCGGCAAGCTCGCCGACTTCGTCGGAGCGATCGAAGGGGATTTCGATCTCGTACTGGCCGCCGCCAATCCGCCGTGTCAGATCAGACAGAATCTCGATGGGGTGGGTCAGCCCGCGGGCGACGCGGATGCTGAGAATAAGGGACAAGACAATGAGGAGCGTGCATACAACACTGACGGCGACTAGATAGTTCATCGTGCCGGTTGCGCTGATCTGCGCCAAAATACCCTGCATCTCGGCGATGTCGCCTTCGATGGCCTCGAGCGAGAAACTAATATGGACACCGCCGAGGGTTTGAGTGCCAATCGCGATAGGAGCCACAGCCACAAGAGCGTGTTCTTCGGTCGCCGTGCTCACCTCGCCGGCTTGCAGCGCGCGCAGCGTGACCTCGTCGGCCAAGAGACGGCCGTAATTCTCCAGGGTGTCGCTGCCGTCGTGCAAAACCCGACGCGAGGCATCGAACACAAACGCATGGTTCACGCCCTTTTGCGTAGCGGCCGACCCTACCAGATCCTGGATCAGGTTGACGTCCAGTCTGTACATCGGGTTGGCTAGGTTCTCGGCGAGGTGGGCGGCCTCGCCCCAGGCGTGCTTTTCGAGCTGCGACATGAGCGCC
>JBFKGW010000206.1:0-5391 GCA_041633145.1 Alphaproteobacteria bacterium | reverse complement strand
TTCATCGCCAGCTGGACCGATCGCGTCTGCAGCACTTTGGCGCCGAGCGACGCCATTTCCAGCATCTCCTCATAGGTGATTTTATCGAGCTTGCGCGCGCGCGTCACGATTCTCGGATCCGACGTGTAGACGCCGTCGACGTCGGTATAAATATCGCAGCGTTCCGCCGACAGCGCCGCAGCGAGCGCAACCGCCGTGGTGTCGGAACCGCCGCGGCCTAAGGTGGTGATTCGGTTGTCGGGGCCGAGCCCCTGAAAGCCCGCGACCACGCATACCTGCTGATCGGCAAGCCGCCGCTCCAGCTCTTCGGTCTCGACTTCCAGGATACGCGCCTTGCCGTGCACATCGTCGGTGCGAATGGGAATTTGCCAGCCCAGCCATGAGCGCGCCGATACGCCCATCTGCTGTAGGCACAGCGCCAACAATCCGCTGGTTACTTGCTCGCCGGTGGAGACCACCGTGTCGTACTCGCGCACGTCGTGCATCGGGTTGGCTTCGCTGGTCAGGGCGACCAGATCGTTGGTGACGCCGGACATCGCCGACACCACGACAACGACCTGGTTACCGCGCGCCACTTCCGCCTTCACTTTTGCCGCGGCGGCGCGAATGTGGTCGAGATCGGCGACGGACGTTCCGCCAAATTTTGCGACAATACGGCTCATGCAATCCCCGCTCGCCGGCTGCCCCACCAAACCTGTACACCGAGCGGGCGGATTTCCGTTAGGACCCGCCGCGTCAATTGGCTACCTTGTCGGGCACCGGCGGCGTATCCATACTCAGTCGATAAATCCCTGACAAGTGGCGCTGACTGGACCCACCATGGCGGCAACCGCAACCAATCCCAAAGAGTCCCCTTCGGTCGACCCGAGCGAGCTAGCCAAATTTCGCGCTATGGCGGAGGAATGGTGGGATCCCGATGGCAAATTCCGGCCCTTGCACAAGTTCAATCCGGTTCGCCTTAAATATATCCGCGACCAGGCCTGTACGCATTTCGAACGGGATACCGCGTCGTTGACGCCGTTGGCCGGTTTAACGGTGCTCGATGTTGGCTGTGGTGGCGGTCTGCTGTGTGAGCCGCTGGCGCGCCTGGGCGCCGACGTCACCGGCATCGACGCGGTCGCGCGCAATATCGAAATCGCCCGCATCCATGCCGAGACCACCGCGGTGGCGGTCGATTACCGCGCAGCGACGGTCGAGGAGTTGGCGGCGGAAGACCGCAAGTTCGACATCGTGCTCAACATGGAGGTGGTCGAACATGTCGCCGATGTCGACGCCTTTCTGGCCGCGTGCGGCGCGGTGGTCGCCGATGGCGGCGTGATGTTTTTCGCCACCCTGAACCGTACCGCCAAGGCGTTCGCGCTGGCGATCGTCGGCGGCGAGTACATCTTGCGCTGGCTGCCGCGGGGCACCCACGATTGGCGCAAGTTCGTGCGGCCGTCCGAACTCAGCCGCGCGCTAGCCCGCGCTGATATCGAAGTCGCCGACTTGACCGGCGTGACCTACAGCCCGCTGACCGACCAGTGGTCGCTCGACCGGCGTGACCTCGCCGTCAATTATATGGGGTTCGGGACAAAGGCCGGTTGAACCAGGCCGGCAACGATTAGTTTCCTACGCGTTTGATCCAAGGCAGGCGGCCGACTGGCAGCCCCTCCTCGACCATCTCCTCGGCTTCCTCGTCGGAAGCGTTGCCGTAGATGTCGCGCGCTTCGGTCTCGCCGTAATAAATTTTGCGCGCCTCTTCGGGGAACTCGTCGCCGACATCGTCGAAATTCTTTTCGACATGGTCGCGCAACTCGTTGAGCATTTTGCGAACCTTTGCCGCCTTGGCCTTGCGCTCTTGCTTGACCGCGCTCTTCGCCGCAACCGCCGGCGCCATGACCGACTTCGACACCACGGTATCGCCGCAGGTCGGGCAGGCAATCTGCTTTTTCTTTACCTGTTTTTCGAAAGCCTCCGAGTTTGGAAACCAACCGCCAAACTCGTGCCCTTCCGAACAGGTCAGATTAAAGCTAATCATCGCGTCTTGCGCCGTTTACATAGGTGAGGCCATTAGGCCTCGATCACGACCATCATAGGCCCGTAAAATGGCGATCTCATAAGCAAAAACAAGCAATATTGTTTCAATAAAATGGCACCGCAGCACCAAAACAAAGTTAATGCCGCGCCTTCGCCTTGGGTCATCCGGTTCGCGCCGCTGATTACCGGCGACGTGCTCGACATCGCCTGCGGTGGCGGCCGCCACACGCGGTTCTTCCTCGAGCGCGGCCACCGGGTGACGGCGGTCGATCGCGACGTGAGCGCAATCGCAGACCTGAAGGATCACGCCAGCTTGCAAATGCACCAGATCGATCTCGAAGTCGACGTTGCCGCCGGCGCGCAAAACAATCTGCTCCCCGGCGGGCCCTGTGGCGGCGTCATCGTCACCAACTATCTGTGGCGGCCACTGTTGCCCGCAATCGTCAGTGCGGTCGCCGATGATGGCGTGCTGTTGTATGAGACCTTCGCTGTCGGCAACGAAGTCTACGGCAAACCGAGCAATCCCGATTATCTACTTCGGCCAGGCGAACTCCTCGACGCGGTCAGCGGACAACTCGCGGTCGTCGCCTACGAACACGGAATTATCGAGCAGCCGCGGCAAGCTGTCATACAGCGCATCTGCGCGGTGCGGCGCGCCGCCCCGCAACCGATTAAGTAACGGGATTGGGGGTCGGTTAGCTCAAGCCCAGCTTGGCGTCGAGTTTGCCGGCGGAGTCGAGCGCGTACAGATCGTCGCAACCGCCGATATGTTCGCCGTCGATGAAGATTTGCGGCACCGAATGGCGGCCGTTGGCGCGCTCCATCATTTCGGCCCGTTTGCCCGGCTTCCAGGTGACGTCGGTTTCTTCGAACGCGACGCCCTTTTTCTTCAGCAACCGCTTTGCCGCGGCGCAGTAGCCGCACATCATGCCGGTATAGATTTCGACGTGCGCCATCGTCCGCGCGCCTCCGATGGTTTGTTGCCTAGCCAATGTAGGGTGGCCCGCCGCCGGCGGCCACCATCGGCGGCGAAAATTTGCCGCGGCGCAGGTAGCATGGCGCCGACATGCCGTCACTAAATCTCTCGATCAAAATCGCGTGTTTGGTGCGGCTTGCCTTAGGGTTCGCCACGCGGCCCATCGACCCGCGCCAGTGTCAGCACATCGACCGCCGCCGCGCCGGCCCGGCGTAACATGCGGGCGCACTCCGACACCGTGGCGCCGGTAGTAAACACATCGTCGACCAGCACGACCCGCCGTCCATCAACTTGAGCGATCCGGCGCGGATTGACGGCGAAGGCATTACGCACGTTGCGCCGCCGCTGGGCGGCATTGAGGCCCGCCTGGCTCGGCGTGTGGCGGCGGCGTAGCACCAGGTCGGGGGCAAACTGTAGTGTCCCACCCGCAGGGCAGCGGCAGACCGCGTGGGCCAGCATGGCCGATTGGTTGAACCGCCGCCGCATCAGCCGCAACCGGTGCAGCGGCACCGGTGCGACGAGATCGGCCTCGGCGATCAGTTCACCGCCGGCGCGCGCCAGCCAGCGCCCAAAGGTGGGCGCGCCGTGGGTGCGGTCGCCATGCTTGAACGAAACGACCAGACGGCGGCCCAAATCATCGTAGCGCAGCACCGCGCGCGCTCGATCGAATTGCGGCCGCTCGCGGCTGCAGGCGCCGCAGATCGCATCGACGCCGACATCGAACGAAAAGGGTACGCCGCATACATCGCACTGCGGCGCCGTGATGAATTTGGCGCTCATCCAACATTGCGAGCACAGGCTGCCCGGCGTCGCCACAATGGCGTCGCAGGCGAGGCATTGCGGCGGCAGCACCGCATTGACCAGGCCGCGCGCCACGCTGAGCGCGCCGTGGCGAACCGTACCCGGTATGAGCAATGGCTGGTGCCAGACCATTACCTATTGTCGCCGCAAGCCGGCCGGCGGAGTCAAACCCTCCTCGCGGATCTCTTGTGGAAAAGCCACGAACTTTGCCCGGCCCCCTAGGCATGCCATATAGCGGGTATGGTTGACCCCATCGACGTTTTCGACCGCCGTTTGCTGCGCGCGCGCCGCGACCGGGCGGCCGCGACGCTGCCCGCCCACGATTTTCTGTTTCGCGAAGTCGCGGCACGGCTGGTCGACCGGTTGGCCGACATTCGCCGCGATTTTGCCCTTGCCCTCGACCTGGGGTGCCACACTGGGTTCGTCGCGGCCGCGACCCACGACTTGCCGCCGGGGAAAATCGGCGTTCTGCTACAGGCCGACCTGTCGCCACGCCTGGCCGCGGCAGCGCGTGGCAATTCGGGCCTGCCGACTGTTGCTGCCGACGAGGAATTCCTGCCCTTCGGCGACGCCAGCTTCGATCTCGTTCTCAGTTGCGCCAGCCTGCATCAGGTCAACGATCTGCCCGGCGCGCTGGTGCAGATTCAGCGGGCGCTCAAGCCCGACGGCGTGTTTCTCGCCGCGCTGTTCGGCGGCGATAGCCTGACCGAGCTGCGGCAGGCGTGGCTGGCCGCAGAGACAGAACAGGAAGGCGGCGCCAGTCCCCGCGTCGCCCCCTTCGCCGATCTGCGCGACGCCGCCGGCCTGTTGCAGCGGGCCGGCTTCGCCCTGCCGGTCGCCGACAGCGACACCATCACCGTAACCTACGACAACCCGCTCAAGCTGATGGCCGACCTGCGCGGCATGGGCGAAAGCAACGTGCTTGTCGAGCGGCGGCGGACGCCGACCCGCCGCGTTACCCTGATGGCGGCGGCCGAGCGCTATATGGCGCAGTTCGCCGGCAGCGACGGCCGCGCGCCGGCGACCTTCCAAATCCTCTATCTCACCGGCTGGGCGCCGGCCGCCGGGCAGCCGCAGGCGCTTAAGCCCGGCAGCGCGCAGGCCCGCCTGGCCGACGCGCTCGACGCGCCCGAGCAATCGACCGGCGAAAAAGCCGGGCCTCGCTAGCCGCCGCCCGCTATAGTGCCGCCAAGGCAAGCGATCATGCAGTTACCGGTTTTCGACATCATCACAGAGGCGGTCAACGACACCTGGGAGGGTCGCCGCGATTTTGCCTCGTACGCCTTTCTGCCGGTGTTGGCGATGTCGATCGCTGCGACCCTGATCACCACCTGGATCGGCGACCTACCAACCCATGTTGAAACTGCGGCAGACGTACCGCCCGAATTATTGACGCGGCTGTTCTTCGGCAGCCTGGTGTATGCGCTCATCAGCATCTGGGTGTACACGCTGTTCGCCGTCGCATGGCACCGGCGCACCCTGATTGGCCCCGAATCGATCACCGTCGGCACGGCGATGCGCTTCGGCCGTCGGCAATGGAATTTCTTCCGCCGCCTGCTGTCCATTCTCATTATTTTGTTTTTCGTTTCGCTGTTTTT
>JBFKGW010000205.1:0-5408 GCA_041633145.1 Alphaproteobacteria bacterium | reverse complement strand
GTTCGGCGGTAACTGAACAGGTCCTCGTCGCCATAGGTGTCAGTCCCCAGCGCGCTCGCTGCCGCGATCCCCGCGGCTTCGAGCCGCGACAACACATATCCGGCGAGATCGAACTGCCAGTGGCCGTCGCGCCTGCCCGGCGCGAAAAAGCGCGCATTTTCGGGGTCCTGCTGGTGAAACGGCTGGGGAAATTCTGCGCCCACTTCGTAGGAATCCTGGCTGATGCAGGGCCCAATCACGGCGGTAATCCGGTTTGGCTGGGCGCCGAGACCGGCCATCGCCGCTACCGTCGCCTCGATCACCCCCGACACCGCGCCCCGCCAGCCCGCGTGGGCCGCACCGACCACTTCGGCTTGGCCGTCGGCGAGGAGGACAGGCGCGCAATCGGCCGCCAGAACGCCCAGCGCAATGTCCGGCAGCGTAGTGACCATGGCGTCGGCCTTGATCGCGCGGGTGTCGGTCGACCGGTCGGTCACGGTCACCACGTCTGCCGAATGGATCTGGTAGACGGTGCGTAAGTCGCTTTCGTCCAAGCCAATCTCGGCCATCGCCCGTCGGCGATTTTCGTGCACCCGCGCCTTGTCGTCGTCCGAGCCGAGGCCGCAATTGAGCGAGGCATAGATGCCTTCGCTGGTGCCGCCCCGGCGGGTAAAAAAGCCGTGGCGGATGTTGCCGGCAGCGGTCAGGGAATCGGCGACCAGTCGCATCAGTCTAAATTTGCATCCTCGGGCAAGAAACCAGCGGGCGACGCGCTCGCCGGCGGGGCGATCGCCAGCACCTTGAACAAGGTGCCCATTTGATCGTCGCCGATCAAGCGGTTGAGGGCGCTGTCGATGTCGGCTTTTTGCTGTAATGTTGCTTCAGCCGCTAAAGCAATCGCGCGAGTTTCGATGCCGAGCCGGCGCAGGAATTCGCCCTGTGGGACCGGCCCCCATGCGGCTGCACCGCCCGACACCGCCGCCTTGGCGAGCGCGTTGAAACTGACGTGTACGGTCAGGTCGGCCTCGCCCGGTCGCTCGAGAACCGGCGCGTACTCATGCCGGCGGACCGCTTGCAGCGTGTCGCCGACGGCCGGGCCGGCATAGCCGTAGTCGACGATCAACGCCGCGCCGGTATGCGAGCGGATGCGGCGCGCCATTTCAGTGGCGATTTGGTGGGCCGCGGGCGATGTTTCGACGATCGCGCCGTCCTCGCCGGATGTGGGTACGCCAACCGGTAGCTCGTTGGTCGACGCGGGCGACGGCGCATGGGTGAAAACGAAAACCGGCACGTCGTCAGAACTATCCGGCGCCAGATCGATCAGGCGCCGGTGCCACCCGTCGTTCCGAAAAACAAACTGCTCGATCGGCAGCGCGTCGAAAAACTCGTTGGCGATGAAGATCGCCGGCAACATGGGCAGATCTTCGACGGCATAGTGCCACGCCACATCGACACCTGACAGCGCCTCTTTTTGGCGCTCGCGCAAATGAGGACTGCGTTCGACGAGATGGACACGCGCCGCCGCACGGCAGGCCGGGACGGTCTCCAACGCGCGTAGCGCATCGGCCATCAGGGTGCCGCGACCGGGCCCCAATTCGGCGAGGATAAACGGCGTGGGCTTGCCCAAGGCCAGCCAGGAATTGGCGCACCACAGGCCGACCAATTCACCGAACATCTGGCTGATTTCGGGCGCGGTGATGAAGTCGCCGGCGACGCCCAGCGGATCTTTGCTCGTATAGTAGCCAAACTCCGGGTGACCGAGCGCTTCCGCCATAAATTCGGCGACGCTGATCGGCCCGGACGCGGCGATCCGCTGCGCCAATATTCGAGCGAGGCCGTTCTCGGGGGGAGACACGTGGTTGGCTGCGATCCCGCGCTTATTCGCCGGCGGGGGTCGGCGACGGCCGCCGGTCCATCGGCTCGTGCGAGGTGGCGCGGTAGACGAAGTAGATACCCGCCAACACTAGCGGCACCGACAGCCACTGGCCGAGCGTGGTGCCATTGGCCAGGAAGCCGATTTGCACATCGGGTTCGCGGAACAGCTCGACGAAAATACGCGCCGCGCCGTAACCGATCAGGAAGATGCCCATCAATAGCCCCGGCCGCGTCCGCGCCTTGGTGAAGCGCACTAGAACGAACATCACGACGAACAGCACCACGCCTTCCAGCGCCGCTTCGTAAAGTTGGCTCGGGTGGCGGGGCAGCTCGCCGCCGTCGGGGAACACGACCGCCCACGGCGCATCGCTGACGCGGCCATAGAGCTCGCCGTTGATAAAGTTTGCCAGGCGGCCGAGGAACAGGCCGATCGGCGCCGCACAGGCGACCAAGTCGCCGAGCGCAAATATGGGGATGTTGCGCCGCCGGGCGAACCAGATGATGGCGACGACAACGCCGATCAGGCCGCCATGGAACGACATGCCGCCTTGCCAGACGAACAGGATCTCGAGCGGATTATCGAAGTAGTACGCCGCCTGGTAGAACGAGACGTAGCCGAGCCGTCCGCCGGCGATGACGCCGACGATCGCCCAGGTGAAGAAGTCGCTGAGTTGCGCGCGGGTCATGATGTGCGGCGGCTGGCGCAAAAACAGGCCGATATAGAACCAGCCGCTGATCAGCCCAACGATGAAGGCGAGCGCGTACCAGCGAATGGCGAAAGGGCCGATCGCAATGGCGACGGGGTCTATCTCAGGAAACGGCACGAGTCCTCATTGGCGCGCAGGGCGAGGCTGCGCTCTTGTTCTGGGGCGATACCAGTCTCAACGGTAGGGGTCGTCGGTTTCCAAAAAGTCTTGCACATAGGAACGCACACCATCTTCGAGCGATGTGAACGGCTGATCGTAGCCAGCCTCGCGCAAGCGGTCCATTCGCGCTTGCGTGAAGTACTGGTACTGATCGCGCACGTTTTCTGGCATATCGATATACTCGATGCGCGGTTCAATACTCAGGGCGCTATAAATGGCGTTGGCTAGGTCGTCGAAGCTCCGCGCCTGGCCGGTGCCGACGTTGAATAGCCCCGAAATGCCGTAGTTATCGTAGAGCCACAGCATAATGCGCACGCAATCGTCGACGTGGATGAAATCACGCAATTGTGCGCCGTCTTCGTAGTCGGGGTGTTCGGATTTGAACAGCCGGGCCTGGCCGCTATGCCTGATCTGCTGCCAGAACTGGGGCACCACGCTGCTTTGGCCACCCTTGTGGTACTCGTTGGGGCCGTAGACGTTGAAAAACCTTAAGCCTGCCCATTGGCCTGGCAGCCGGGTCATGCGGCCGGCATAACGCGCCACCTTGCGGTCGAACAGCAGCTTCGACCAGCCGTAGGGGTTGAGCGGCGCCAGCTTGGCCATCGCCTCCAGCGTGCATTCATCCTCAAAGCCGGCAGCGCCATCGCCGTAGACCGCTGCCGACGACGCATAGATCAGGCGCACGTCGCGGCGCACGCAGATGTCCCACAGATCTTGGCTCAGGCGGAAATTGTTCCGCACGATCAAATCGACGTCGCGCTCGACGGTCGAGGAGATGGCGCCCAGGTGAAAGATCATGTGCACCGAGGCGATGTTGGAGGACAACCAGCTCATCAGCTCGTCCGGCGCGATCAACTCGGTGATCTCGCGCTTGGCGATGTTGCGCCATTTGTCCTCGCTGCCCAGGGCGTCGCAGACGACGATTTCGTCGCCGCCGCGCTCTTCCAGCGCAGCCACCAGATTGGACCCGATAAAGCCGGCGCCGCCGGTCACCACGATCATGGGCGCTCTCGTCTAAATTTCAGGCGCTCTTATACGCATTTGCGCCGATGCCCTGCAATGCGCCGATACTCAGCCTTGCGGCGATAGCGGATGACCCCATATGGTCAGGCAAGCGAGGAGGTTTGCCATGCAAACACGCAGTCGATTGCTCGACGACATCGCGCGGGTGGCCAACGGCGCGGCAGGCGTCGCTACCGGTATGCGCGACGAAATCGAAGCCCTGGTCCAGGAACGTGTCGAGCGGGTGCTGTCCAGGCTTAATCTGGTGACCCGCGAAGAGTTCGAGGCGGTCAAGGCGATGGCGGCCAAGGCACGGGCCGAGCAGGAAAAACTCGAAATGCGCCTCCGTGCGTTGGAGGCCGGCGAAGACAAAAGCACCGATAAAGATACCGGCTAGGCTTTCTATCGCCGACTTGAACTAACCCAGTTCGCGAAAATTCCAAGTGATCATCGCGCGGCGGCGCGGGCGGTTACGCGGCGCCGCCAATACGGAATCGCGCGCGTAGCTAATGCGGGCGCCCGTACCCCCGGCACTCGCGGCGTTGATCGATGTCAACGCCGCACGGGTGCCATCGAAATATTAGGGGTGCAGTTCTCACGCCATCGTGATTTACTACACAATATAGTGTGTAGAGAGATGCACTGGCGTGTCCGTAATAAGGCAATTAAAATAGCCGGCGCGACTGATAAGATACTGAAAAACATGGCGAATATGGGGAGGAACAATGAAACAGCACCTCGCTAGAAGTTCGATTATCGCGCTCGCGGGCGCGCTCAGTTTAAGCCTTTTCGGCACAGCACCTGTTCTGGGACAGCAGTATGATCCGGTCGCCCAGCGCGCCATCGACGGCGCCAAAGCGTACGTCAAAGAGCGCAACTTGCAGAACCCGAAGCTCGACATGCTGCTCAACTCGCTCTACCGCAATTCGTTGCCCGATTTCGCGGCAGAGTGGAAAGAGCTGACCGGCGTCGAGATCGTCAGCGAGCCGCTCGGCTACACCGACATTCCCAGCAAAGTGATGGGTGAAGCGGTCGCCAAGACCGGCGCCTTCGACATCTTCAATGACTTTCCCTACACCCAGCCCGACGCGGCGGGTGCCGGGGTGATTCATCCGCTCGATGAGTACGCGGCGAAATACAAGCCCGACTTCTCGGGCATTCCGGAGGCCTTCGTCGCCCAGCAGTATTACAACGGCAAGCAATACAGCTTCGTGCTCGACGGCGACCACATCATGTTGGTGTTGCGCAAGGACATCGTCGAAAATCCACAAGCGCGCGCCGAATTCAAGGCGGCGACCGGCAAGGAGCTGGGTTGCCCGGCGACCATGGCCGATTGGGAGGAACAAGCGAAGTTCTTCCACACCAAAGCGGGTGAAACCCGCTGGGGAATCAAGTTCGAACAACCCCTGTACGGCGCCATGGGCTACCGTTCGGTCAACTTCTCGCACCGCCACTTCCCGGCCTATTTTGGCGGGCTCTTGTTCGACAAGGACATGAACCCAAAGATCAACACGGCTCAGGGCGTCAAGGCGATCAAGGACCTCACCTCGATCGTCAAGTACATGCCGGAAGATATCCAGGGCTGGGGCACGCCGCAGATCTATCCGTTCTGGGGTAGTGGGCAGGCTTATTCGGTGATGTCGTTCCCGACGATCTTCGGCTACGGCAACGCTAATCCGAAGAGCG
>JBFKGW010000204.1:0-5417 GCA_041633145.1 Alphaproteobacteria bacterium | reverse complement strand
GCAGCTCGAAAAAATCGTCAACGAAGTCCGCGATTTCTGAAATCCAAACGTTTGTCCCCTCGCCCCAACTCCTCTTCCCCCGGGAGAGGGTGGTTCGCGCAGCGAACCGGGTGAGGGGATAAAATTTCTTTTCGCTGGTGGCGCGGCAGATTGCACTACGTCGCTAAAAAAACACCAGGGCGCGCATCTCGATTGATTCGCGCGGCGGCGCGCCGGCCGGTGTGTTGGGATCCGCGAACGAGGTGTGCGCGGTGAAGCGCGCGGGGCCGTCGGTCGCCGAATCGTAGACCTTGAAGATCAAGGCCTCGTCGCGGCGCATATTGGGGAAATAGAACCAGCGCTGGTTGGGGTCGTAGGCGATCCGGTAGGTCTCGCCGACCCGATGCGGGAACCGCCTTTCGCTGGCGATCAGGCTGTCGGTCGACAGCGTGCGCGCATCGCATATCGCCAATGGGTTCGACTGGATCGGATTGCGGATCGGCCGCCACACCTGAACGATGGCGAAGCGCCGGGTCAACAAGTGCTCGGCCTCGTCCGCCGGCAACAGGTCGCGCACTCGCTGCGGCCCCGACCATTCGGTGTAGTCGTTATGCACCGACAAGACCGGCTCGCGGAGCTTTTTCTCGTTGCGGGCTTCTTCGTCGCCGGAGCGTAGCGTATGGTCGAACACGACGACCCTTGACGCGCCGGTGTGCTCCTTAATCAGCGCCTCGATCTCGGGGTAATAGACCGACTTGATCTGCTCGACATCGAAGAAATCGGTGACCTTGGTGTCGTGGTCGATGAACTCGAACCCGGTCACCTCGAGCGCGAACTGGTCGCGCAGCGGCCGGCCATCGCGAATGACCACTCTGTGTTTTTCGACGGTGCCGATGATGCGCCGCGACATATCGCCGTCCGCCATGGTCTCGTTGACCGGCTTGACCCCGGTATCGACGGTATAGACCAGATCGGCCTCGACGAAACCGGTCTCCGGCTCCTGCGTCGCAAGCTGGGTCATGGCGCTGTCCTCCTACCCCGTAATTGATACGTTCCGTTATATAGGCGGATCGGCGGGCCGGGCAAAGCGGGCGGTCAGACGGCGGCGAGGGCGCGTTCCAGATCTTCCTTCAAGTCGTCGAGATGCTCCAGCCCGACCGAGATGCGCAGGACGCCGGGGGTGATGCCCAGCGTGGCGCGGTCTTCTTCCGTGAGCCGCGAATGGGTGGTGGTGGCGGGGTGACAGACCAGGCTCTTGGTATCGCCCAGATTGTTCGAGATATCGATCAGCGACAGCGCGTCGGCGACCCGAAAAGCGCCGTCCTTGCCGCCGTCGACCTCGAAGGTCACCAGATTGCCGAAACCGGTCATCTGCCGGCGCGCCAGCTCGGCCTGGGGATGGCAGGGCAGGCCCGGGTGCCACACTCTTTTGACCTTGGGCTGGCCCTGCAGGAACCGCGCCACGTCGAGTGAGGCCTCTGACTGCTTTTCGACGCGCACCGCTAGGGTCTCCAGCGCCTTGAGCATGACCCAGGCGTTGAACGGGCTGAGCGAGGGGCCGGTATGCCGGTAAAACGGCATGAACTTCTCGGTCATGAAATCGGCGTCGGCCAGCACCGCGCCGCCCAGACAGCGTCCCTGACCGTCGATATGCTTGGTGGCGGAATAGACGACGATGTCGGCGCCGAGCTTGAACGGGCGCTGGTAGAGCGGTGTGGCGAATACGTTATCGACGATGACGCAGGCGCCGGCAGCGTGGGCCATCTCAGCTACCGCGGCGATATCGACCAGGTCGAGCATCGGGTTCGAGGGGCTTTCCAGGAACACCGCGTTGGTCGGCTGCGATAACGCAGCCTCCCATTCGTCGAGGTTGGTGCCGTCGACGAACACCGTCTCGATGCCCCAGCGCGGCAGGATCTGGTCGACGATGATATGGCACGAGCCGAACACCGCGCGCGAGGAGACCACCCGGTCGCCGGTGTTGAGCTGACAGGCCAGCGAGGCGAACACCGCCGCCATGCCGGTCGCGGTGGCGTAGCACGCCTCGGCGCCTTCGAGTGCAGCGAGACGCTCCTGGAACATGGTGACCGTGGGGTTGCCGTAGCGCGAGTAGATATAGTTGTCGTTCTCGCCCTTGAAGGCGGCTTCGGCCTGCGCGGCGTTGTCGAACACGTAGCCGGAGTTGAGGAACAGCGCCTCGCTGGTCTCGCGGAACGGCGAGCGCTCGAGACCGCCGCGCACCAGGTTGGTCTCTGGGCGATACTTTGGTGTTTTTTCGGTCATGGTAAATCGGTTCCCAGGCCGTTATTTGGGCCCGCGGAACCCCAGATGCCGTTCTGGTCTCCGCGGCGCTTTAGCGATTGGTGACGCGGTCGCAAGCTGCCCCATCAAAATTCCGCGGATCCGGTTTGCGGCGCTGCCGCCGGGGGATCGGCCCGTAGTGAGCTAACGCACTCTATTACAAACAAAAAACCGCCACAGCGAGGCTGGGCGGAGTGCCGGTCGCCTTTTAGCTGCATTTGTTACGCGCCCGCAAGCTGGCCGCTCAAATCGGCGCGTTGGGCGTGATTTAATCGCCTTGGCGGGCGCTGTCAATCAGCAAACGCTAAATTACCGCCGGTCCTCGTGCCGCCCCTGCGGTGGGTGCTACACTTCCCGTTCCAGGGTAGGGGAGGCCGCTATGAATTCATCAACCGATGGGCCGGTTCTGGTGATCGGCGCCGCCGGCTGTATCGGCGCGCAGGTGGTGGCGAACCTGGTGCGCGACGGCGGCACACCGGTGGTATTCGATATCGCCGAAGACCGCCGCCGCCTGCATTTGATGATGGACCCGGCGGCCGCCGACGCCGTTACCTGGGTGACCGGCGACATCCGCGAGCCGGAGCTGCTCAAAGACGTCATGGCGGAACACGGCATCGCGGCGATCGTCCACTTGGCGGCATTGCAGGTACCGTTCTGCAACGCCGATCCGGTGCGCGGCGCCCAGGTCAATGTGGTCGGCCAGGTCAACGTGTTCGAAGCGGCCCGCGCGCTGGGCATTCGCGGCTTCGCCTATGCCAGTTCGGTGGCAGCGCTGCCGCCGGCGGGCGAGCAGTGGCCGAGTACGCTCTACGGTGCGTTCAAGATGGCCGACGAGGCGATCGCCGATGTCTATTGGCGCACCTGGCAAGTGCCGAGCGTCGGCATCCGGCCGCATACGGTCTATGGGCCCGGCCGCGACCAGGGAGTGACCGCGGCACCGACCAAGGCGATGCTGGCCGCTGCCGCCGAGCAGCGCTTCACCATCCCGTTCGACGGGCCGATCATGCTGCAGCACACCGTCGAGGTCGCCGACGCCTTCATCCGCGCGGCGCGCTCCGGGGTCGACGGCGCCCATGTGTGCGATCTGTGCGGCGCCGACACCACGATCGGCGAGGTGGTCGCGGCGATCCAAAACGTCGTGCCAGACGCCCAGGTGCGCCTCGACGGCGAGCCGCTACCCTTCGTCAGCGGCCTCGACGACAGCGCCCTGCGCGACCTGGTCGGCGACTGGCCGCGCATCGAGCTCGCCGCCGGCGTGGCGCAGACCATCGGTGCTTTCAAGGACCTGCTCGAGCGGGGGTTGCTCAGCGACGCGGACGCTTACCGCGACCCGCTCGGCAAGGGCCGCCACGCGCCCTACGACGCCTGAGCGGCGTTTCAACACAGCTCTCTCCTGTTTCGCGGTTGAAAACCCGGCTACACTGGCGCCGCGCAAGTTTTACGAGGAGGATCGCCATGGCGAAAAAAGTCGAACACGTTCACTGGCCCGACGCGCCGGACATGTGGATGCCCTATGCCCCGGCCATCAAGGTGACTGGCGGCACCACCGTCTATCTGGCCGGTTGCACGGCCACGCCGGTCTATCACAGCCACCCGCACGTGCCGGAAGAGTTCGACGACATTCCGCCAGACATGGAGGGCCAGGCGCGCGTGGTGCTGGAGAACATAAAAAAGGGCCTCGAATCGGTCGGCGCGAGCTTCGCCGACATCGTCACCGCCAACCGCTATTGCACCGATCTGTCGGACCAGGATTCGCTCAACAAGGTGTGGGCGGAATATTTCGGGGACAACAAGCCGACCACGACGACGGTGCAGGTGGTGCAATTGGCGACCGATCCCCGCTGTCTCATTGAAATCGACGCGGTGGCAATCATTGACTGAGGCGATGCGTTTACGGAGCGCCCGGAAATAATATGAGTGACAAGACCAACCGGCCCCGCTTCGCGACGCGGGCGATCCATGCCGGCCAGCAGCCCGACCCGACGACCGGCGCCATCATGACGCCGATCTACGCCACCTCGACCTTCGTTCAGGAGAGCCCCGGCAAGCATAAGGGCTATGAATACGCTCGGACCCAGAACCCGACGCGCGGCGCCTACGAAGCCTGCATCGCCGATCTGGAAAACGGAAGCCATGGCTTCGCCTTTGCCTCTGGCATGGCGGCGATCGGCACGGTGCTCGAGCTGCTCGACAGCGGCGACCACGTGGTCTCGATGGACGATCTGTATGGTGGCACTTTCCGGATATTCGAGAATGTGCGCCGGCGCAGCGCCAACCTCGACTTCACCTTCATCGACATGACCGAGCCCGAGCGCATCGCTGCCGCGATCAAGCCCAACACCAAGATGATCTGGGTCGAGACGCCGACCAACCCGATGCTGCGCATCGTCGATCTGGCGGCGGTCGCCGCGGTCGCCAAGCAGCACGGCCTGATCTCGGTGTGCGACAACACCTTCGCCTCGCCTTATATCCAGCGCCCGCTTGATCACGGCATCGACATCGTCGTGCATTCGGCGACCAAGTATTTGAACGGCCACTCCGACGTGGTCGGTGGCGTCGTTGTTGTCGAGCGCGCCGATCTGGCCGAGCAGCTGGGCTATCTGCAGAACGCCGTCGGCGGCATCGCCGGGCCCTTCGACAGCTTTTTGTCGCTGCGGGCGCTGAAGACGTTGCACCTGCGCATGGCGCAACATTCCAAGAACGCGCAGTTGGTCGCCGAGTATCTGGAAAAGCACCCGGCGGTCGACCGTGTATTGTATCCCGGCCTGGCGAGCCACCCGCAGCACGAGCTGGCGGCCCGGCAGATGAGCGGCTTCGGCGGCATGGTGACGGCGATCCTGAAAGGTGGGCTCAACGAAAGCGTCGCCTTTCTCGAGCGCTGCCGGCTGTTCGCCCTGGCCGAGAGCCTCGGCGGCGTGGAAAGCCTGATCGAGCATCCGGCGATCATGACCCACGCCTCGATCCCGCCCGACAAGCGCGCCGAGCTCGGCATCAGCGACAGCCTGGTGCGGCTGTCGGTCGGCGTCGAAGATTCGCGCGACCTGCTCGCCGAGCTTGAATACGCGCTGGGGTAAACCGCCCGCCACATTGGCGGGCGGGTTGGTTTCGCTTTACAATTTAAGCGGTGTCATAATTTT
>JBFKGW010000203.1:0-5437 GCA_041633145.1 Alphaproteobacteria bacterium | reverse complement strand
TTTCCGGATCACCGTCGAACACGTGCCAGGAAAAACAGCGCACCGCGAGGCTCTTGCCCAGGCGCGCCCGCATCGCCGCGAACAGCTCGTCCTCGGGCAGGCCGGCCAGCGCGTTATAGGACACCACCATGCCCAGCGGCGCCATCATGTCGAGGCTGTCGGTGAAGCGCGGCCCGATCAGCTGGTCGAACGCCAGGTCGACGCCGCGCTTACTGGTGAGCTCCAGCACGCGCGCGACCGTATCCTCGCGGCTGTAGTTGATCGTGTGGCTGGCGCCGAAGTCGCTGATGAAGGCGCACTTCGCGTCGGTGCTGGCGCCGCCGATGATCTCGATGCCCTGGGATTTGCATAAATCGATGAGCGCCACGCCCATGCCGCCGGCCGCGCCGTTGAGGTAGGCGGTCTTGGCCTCGACGCCGCGGGCCGCCTCGAACAGCAAGGCCCAGGCGATGATGTAGTTGGGAATGGAGACCGCGTCGTCGAGATCGACGCTGTCGGGCAACGGCGTTACCAGCGCGGTCGACACCGCGTTGTACTCGGCGTAGCGGCCGCCGCCGGTGCCGAATACCAGAACCGGCTGGCCGACGTCGAAACCGCTAACACCGGGGCCGACTGCTTCGATATGACCGCTCATCTCGTTGCCGAGGATGGTCGGCAGCGGCGGCTTCCATTTGTAGATGCCTGAACGCAGCAAATAGTCGGGCTTGCCGACGCCGATCGCCGCGGCGCGCACCAGCACTTCCCCCTCGCCCGGGCGGGGCGTGGGCAGATCGACGATTTCGATCACTTCCGGGCCGCCATAGGCGGCGATTTGCGCAGCCTGCAACCGAGTGTCTCCCCTATTGAACCTATATGCTGGCGCAGCATAGGCAGCGGGCGCGGCGCTGGCCAGAACAGCGCGCGCCGAATAAGCAAACGGCCGGCACGAGGTGCCGGCCGCTATGTAAGGCATTCTATGGTGTTCAGTGCGCCGTCGGCTCAGGCGTGCCGAACGAGCGCATCACCATATGGGCGGCGTGGTACACGGCAATGAACGCGCCGAGTTCCATGATCTCCGGCTCGCTGTAATGTTTCTTCAGCTCGTCGTAGAACGCCGCGTCGACCTTGGTCGAATCGAGGAACATCTGGTCGGCGTAACGCAGCGCGGCCTTCTCGGCCTCGGTGAAATATTCCGAGTCCTCATAGTCGCCCGAGCCGGCGTCGATCTCGTCTTCCGTCAGCCCCATCTCCTGCGCCTTCTTCGAGCGCAGGCTCGAGAAATAGGGATCCTCGGTGAACCGGGCCAGCTGGATACGGATGATCTCCTTTAGCCGGTGGTCGATGTTGCCCTCGTTGAACTTCATCAACATCACCCGCAGGGTCGCCTTGGCCTGTTCGGGCTTGCGCGCAATGATGCGCGCGAACGGGCCACCGGGCACGCCGAGCTCTTCGCTCTGCACCACCAGGTCGCGCAGTTCGGGGTCCTCGATCTCATCGAGTTCCAAGGGTTCGACGTACAGCATTATTCCGCCGCCTGCAGTGACGCCGGCGCCGCCCCGTAGAGCCTTTCGGACTCTTCCTGGCTGACCAACCGCCCGTCGGGCGAGAACATCGGATAGAACTTCAGCGTGCCAAAGAAGGTGTGATAGCCCAAATTGAACAGCAAGAAATTGCCCAGTTCGACGATTTCGTCGTCGCTCAGGTGCTGACGCAATTCCTTGTAGTATTCTTCGTCGATCGCATCGGGGTCTGACACGATCAAGTCGACGTGACGCAGGATCGCCTTGTCTTTATCGGACAGATCCGTGCTGTTGGCGTAATTCTCGATGCCTTCGTCGATACCTGCCTCGTCTAGTCCGTCCCGCTTCGCCGAAGCGGATCGAACATTGCCTCAATAGCTACAATGGGCCTGGCGCGACAGCGAGACCCGGATAATCTCCTTGAGCTTGTGGCTAAGCTCGCCTTTGTTGAAGGCGGTCGTCCACGCGATGTACATGGCTTCGGCCAGATCGATATTGTGCCCCATCATGGCGTGGAAGCCGGGGTCCGGGGCGCGGTGCTCCAGGCTCGCCTCGATATAGGGTTTGAGCTTGGTCTTCTTCAGCTCGTCGATATCGAGCATGGTGATATTCGGTGCCATAAATCTGCTCCCGTATTTACAAACCCGCGGCGGACGCCTCAGGCGAGTTCCTCAACCACTTTTTTCAACACTTGCCGGCGGTCGACGCCGGTGCGCGTTTCGACCACATCGCCGTCCTTGAAGAACAGCAGCGTCGGCGTCGAGCGAACGCCGTAGCGGTCGAGCAACGCGATATTGTCCTCCGCCTTGACCGTGCCGATCTTGACCGTATCAGGCACCTCCGGCGCCAATTGGTTCAACACTTTCGCCAACTGCCGGCACGGCACGCACGATTGCGACCAGAAGTCGACCACCGTCAGACCGGCGCGCTGCAGCACTTCGCTGTCGAAATTCTGTTCGTTGAATTCGGCAAGACCTTCTTGCGCCATCGTTCATTCCTTTTCTGCGCCGGCGGTGGCCAGCGCCTTTTCAAGTTTGCGCCAAACTAGCCAAGCGTTTGCACTAGAGCAATCCCCGCCTACCACCCCGAGGATTGCACCCACGCCATACGCGTGACCAACTTGTTCGCGCCGGTGTCGCGCTGTCAGCGCCTAACATTGACTCGATCGCAGCCAAATCAAGGCTTTGGCGCTGTGCGGTCGCCGTTCGATGCCAATAATGCGAAGATAGCCTTAACGGCCCGTAACCAAGTCAGGCGAGGAAATTGTATTATGACGGACAAGAACAAGCCGACGCTGCGCTCGCAGATGTGGTTCGACAATCCGGACAACCGCAAGATGACGGCGTCTTATATCGAGCGCTACCTCAACTACGGCGTCACCCGCGAGGAGCTGCAGTCGGGCAAGCCGATTATCGGCATCGCGCAGACGGGCTCGGATTTGTCGCCGTGCAATCGCCACCACCTCGAACTGGCCAAGCGGGTACGCGACGGCATCGTCGCGGCCGGTGGCATCTGCTTCGAGTTTCCCGTCCATCCGATCCAGGAGACCGGCCGGCGGCCCACTCCGGCGATCGACCGCAACCTGGCCTACCTTGGCTTGGTGGAAATTCTGCACGGCTATCCGATCGACGGGGTGGTGCTAACCATCGGCTGCGACAAGACCACGCCGGCCTGCCTGATGGCGGCGGCGACCCTCGACATCCCGGCGATCGCGCTGTCGGTCGGGCCGATGCTCAACGGCTGGTTCAATGGCGAGCGCACCGGCTCGGGCACCATCCAGTGGAAGGCGCGCGAATTATGGGCGACCGGCGAGATCAACGACGAAGAGTTCACCGACCTGATCGCCTCGGCGGCACCCTCGGTCGGCTATTGCAACACCATGGGAACCGCCACCACGATGAACTCGCTGGCCGAAGCGCTGGGTATGCAATTACCCGGTTCGGCGTCGATCCCGGCGCCCTACCGCGAGCGCGGGCAAATGGCTTACGCCACCGGGCGGCGCGCCGTCGAGCTGGTGCGTGAGGATCTCAAGCCGTCGGATATTCTGACCCGCCAGGCGTTCGAAAACGCCATCGTCGTCAATGCCGCCATCGGCGGCTCGACCAACGCGCCGATCCATTTGAACGCCATCGCGCGCCACATCGGCGTCGAACTCGACAACGACGACTGGCAGGCGATCGGCTACGACATCCCGCTGCTCGTCAACTTGCAGCCGGCGGGCGAGTATCTCGGCGAGGATTATCACCGCGCCGGCGGCGTGCGGGCGGTGGTCGGCGAGCTGATCAAGGCGGGGCGCCTGCCCCACGCGCAAGCGCTGACCGTCAACGGGCGCTCGATCGGCGATAACTGCGAAGCGGTCGAGATCCAGAACACCAAGGTGATCCGGACGTTTGATAACCCGATGACCGAGGCGGCCGGGTTCATCAACCTCAAGGGTAACCTGTTCGATTCGGCGATCATGAAGACCAGCGTGATCTCCGACGAGTTCCGCGCGCGCTATTTGTCCAACCCCGACGACCCCAACGCCTTCGAAGGCCGCGCCATCGTGTTCGACGGGCCAGAGGACTATCACGCCCGCATCGACGACGCGGCGCTCGACATCGACGAGACCTGCCTGCTGTTCATGCGCGGCACCGGGCCGGTCGGCTATCCCGGCGGTGCCGAAGTGGTCAACATGCAGCCGCCGGCGGCGCTGCTCAAACGCGGCATCCATTCGCTGCCCTGCATCGGCGACGGCCGCCAATCGGGCACTTCGGGCTCGCCGTCGATTCTGAACGCCGCGCCCGAGGCGGCGGCCGGCGGCGGCCTGGCGCTACTCAAAACCGGCGACCGGGTGCGCATCGACTTGAACACCGGCGAGGCCAATATCCTGATTTCCGACGAGGAACTCGCGGCGCGGCGCCAGGCGTTGGCCGACGCGGGCGGTTACGCGTATCCGTCAGACCAGACGCCGTGGCAGGCGATCCAGCGATCCATGGTCGATCAGTTCGACCAGGGCATGGTGCTCAAGCCGGCGGTGAAGTTCCAGAAGGTCGCCCGCGGCGGCGACCCGGACTCTTCCGTCACCGACCACGTGCCACGGGACAATCACTAAGGAAAAGCACGGAAGCACCGCTTAAAAACGCGGTGTTGTCTACCTCGTCAACGGGACCCTGTCGCCCCTACGTTGTGCGATCGATGGCCGCTTTGCCTTCGAAAGCAGCCGCAAATCGCGATTGTGGTTGAGGACCGTTGTTGACCCACACAGGACATCGTGGGCTGCAAGGAAAGCCTCGCCGAAATGGGGAGTAAATCTTTACTCGATCGTACAAGCAGCTGTGTGCGATTGGCCCCCTCAGCCGTCATCCTCGTACTTGAACGAGACGTTCAACTTGACGCGATAGCTGCTTACCTTACCGTTTTCAATGTGAACGTCCTGCTCAACAACTTCGGCGATACGTAAGTCGCGGAGGTGCTGCGCCGCCCTTTCTATCGCTGCAGCGGCCGCCTTCTCCCAGGATTTATCGCTTGTTCCGATCAATTCGATAACTTTGTAGACACTCTCAGCCATAAAGTCCTCCATCCCCTTTGGTTATCGATAATACTGGCGCCACGATTAGAGCCCATAAACACGATTAGAGCCCATACATACGACCGCGACAACTTGTGTCAGTCAGTTAGTGGCGGGTTTATTAACTTTTGCTCAAGGGCTGGAATTGGCTAAATGCTGCCTTGACCGCCTAAGACCGCTCACGTCTGCAATCGGTACGAATCCGGCCGTCAGCCCGGCGGATCTTTTGCACCGCTTCGGCGATCCTGGCGAATATCTGACAGGAGCGCGCTAACCCTCACCCCTCGGGGAACACCTCGCGGGCGGGCTTGAGCAGGCGGCGCACGTTGCCTTCGCGGCGCGACAGGCCGGCGCGGTCGAAGAATTCCAGCACTTCGATGGCCAGGTT
>JBFKGW010000202.1:0-5440 GCA_041633145.1 Alphaproteobacteria bacterium | reverse complement strand
GCCGTGACTAGCGATTCCGACGCCTTGTGCAAACCGGCGACGGCAATCGGCGGATGGGGATCTTGGTAGGGCCGCACATGGTGGTAGAGCGGCACCTGCATCATCGGTTCCGGCACCTTGAACTGCCAGAACTTGCCGTTGTGCTCGAACGGTTCGTCCTCGGTCCACAGGCGCTGGATGACCTCGATGGATTCACGCATGCGCGCGCGATGCTCGCCTTCCTTATAATCGATGTCCCAGAAGTGGAAGTCGGTCGGTGCGCCACCGGCGCCGATGCCGAAGTTCAACCGACCCTTCGACAAGTGATCGAGATAGGCGATGCGCAGCGCGACCAAGCGCGGGTCGTGCATCGGCAGCAGCACCACGCCGGTGCCGACGCGGATTTGTTCGGTGCGCGCGAATACGGAAGCCGCAAACAGGTCGGTCGCCGGGATCGGCTCCCACGGAATGGTGTAATGCTCGCCCATCCAGCCTTCGCTGTAGCCAAGCTGATCGCCGAGCACGAACGTCTCGATGTCCTGGTGGTATTCCTTGGTAACATCGCCTCCGGGGGGCCGGAGGGGCATCGAAAACATGCCGTATTCCATAGCGTCGCTCTCCTGTGCCGGCTGTTGTGCGCCGTTCTCGATTTAGGCCGTGTTCCGAGATTTATCTTACGCGAGAGGGCGCGCCTGGAGTCAAGGAACGTTCAAGATTTTGAAAACCGTTTCACACACGTGAAACGTTCTCAGGCTGGGCAAAACCCGCTATCGTCGGCGGATACCGGCGTTTTTGCCGTCCGGCGCCACGCGGGCGACCCTTAACAGGAAAGAGACCAACCATGCTGATCGGCAAGAAAGGCGAAGCCAAATCGGCGATCGAAACCTCGGACGCGGCCTCGATCACCGTTCGCGGCAAGGATTTGTGCAACGAGCTGATGGGCCATGTATCGATCGCCGAGTTTTTCTATTTTCACATGACCGGCAAGCAACCGACCGAGGATCAGGCGTTCTTTCTCGATCTGCTGGTGGTGGCATTGGCCGAGCACGGCCTGGTGCCCAGCGTGCAGGCCGCCCGGATGACCCTGGCCGCCGCGCCGGAGGCGATGCAAGGCGCGGTCGCCGCCGGCATTCTGGGGGTCGGCTCGGTGATCCTCGGTAGTGCCGAACAGGGCGCCGAGATGCTCGACGCCACGCGCCGACGGATGGACGAGAAAGGCCTGTCGGCCGCCGACGCTGCGCTCGAGATCGGCCGCGAGTACAAGGACGCCGGCAAGTTCCTACCCGGCTTCGGCCATCCGATCCATCATCCGATCGACCCGCGCGCCGAGCGGGTGCTGGCGCTGGCCGACGAGCGCGGCGTCAGCGGCCAATATGTGGCGCTGCTGCGCGAATTTCCGGCGGTGGTCGAACAGGTGTGGGGCAAGAAGCTGCCGATGAATTTGACCGGACCCATGGCGGCGGTGCTGCTCGACCTCGAGGTACCCAAGGGCGCTGTGCGCGGCATCCCGATCCTTGCCCGTACGCTCGGATTGATCGGCCACTTGGTCGAGGAGCAGGAGCGGCCGATCGGTTTCCTGATGTCCCACTACGGCGCCGAAGCCATCGAATACGACGGCGGCTAAGGCAGCCGGCGCCGCCGACCGTCCGAGCGGTTACTCCGCCGCCGACTCGCGCGCCGCGACCTCCTCGTCGCTCAGACCGGCGAGGAACTGGAAGCCCACTTTCTGCACGTGGCCGAGCGCCTCGTCGCCGAACTTTTCCTTGATGCGGTCGCCCACCTTGTACGAATAGATCAGGTCATTCATGTCGTGGGTGCCGCCGGAAATCAGCACCAGCATGTAGGCCTGCTCGTCGGTGTAGTTTTGAAACCGCCGGTTGACGCCGGGCGGCAGCGCGATCAGGTCGAACGGCTCGAGATCGGTCTGGTGCTCGCAGTCGTCACCCCACTCAAACCGCACCGTGCCCTGCAAGGCCATAAAAATTTCCCACGTTTTGTTGTGGATGTGCAGCGGTACGCCCTGGCCCGGCGGCAAGTCGGCGATGATGTTGACGTAGTCGGGCACTTTGACCTGCGCCTCCGACCACGGGCCATTGTCGTCTTCGGGCGAGGTGACGGCGTAGGCCGGCGCGGCGAGAATTTTGTAGACCCCTTCGGGGATCGGGCCGCCCTGTTTCTTCTTGCCGGCGCCCATGTACTGGCGGTTCTTCCAGCGCCAGATGTGATTGGCTTCCATAACCTCTACGGGGACGTCTTTGCCTTTCATCGGTTCCTCCAATCCGGTTAGGAATTCTGTTCGCTCGCAGTCGCGGCTACATCAAACTCGGTGTCAGGGTGTACAGTCCCTTGATGCTACCCTTGGCGAGGATGTGGCCGGCCATCGCGGCGACGGCGTCTTTTCCGCTAAAGGCGCTGCTCAGGCCCAGGCTTTCGACGTCGAGGGCGTAGACGGTGAAATGGTACTCGTGCACGATTTCGTCGTTCCACGGCGGCGCCGGGCCGTCGTAGCCGCCGTAATCGCCCGCCATGTCGGGGTTGGACGCCATGAACATGCCGAAATCGTTGGCGCCGCGCACGCCATAATCGGCTTGGCCGACCGGCTTGCCCTTGGCGACCACGGCGTCGGATTCCGCGCCCTTGGGGATGCTCGTCGTGTCGGGGGAAATGTCGACCAGGATCCAGTGATAGAAATCCATCCGCGGCAGATCGGCGGGAATCGTCTTGCCTTCCTGATTGGCGTCGTCGAAGACCGTCGGCACGCTGGCGTCGTGCATGATCACCGCGTACGACTTGGTGCCTTCCGGCCCGGTGCTCCAGCTGATCGCCGGGCTTATGTTGGGACCGAAGGTAAAAAGCTCGTCTTCGGTGGGCACACCGAAGGCATTCTCCGCCGGAATACGCGCGCCGTCAGCAATTCCTTCGACCGTGACATCGAGGTTTTCCATCTTCCTCCCCTTCATATGTTCGAAGTTGCTGACAACGATACCATGGCGGGGAGCGATGACGAATCATTCCGCGCCCGAGCAGCGCATTACCACACGCCGATCAAGATACCGCGATCCTTCTCATGACCGGCAGCGCCGGCGACCCGTTCGTTCGACACTGTGGTGCGGGTCTGCAGCCGGCGCATCCAGGCGAAGATGCGCTCGTGCAGCTCGCGCCTCACCTCCTCGTGGGCCGGGCTCTCGCCGTGATCGACGAACTCATCGGGGTCGGCGTTGAGGTCGAACAATTGCGGCCGGAAGCCTTCATAGATCAAATATTTCCAGTCGTCGGTGCGCACCATGAAAATGCGCGCAGCATCGGGCGGCAGATCGAGGTAGAGCCGCGGCATGCGAAATGCGTAATCCATCTCGCTGAACACGGCATCGCGCCAGCCTTCGGTATCGCCGCCGCGCAGCAACGGCACCAGGGACCTGCCTTCGACGCGGTGATCGATCGGTTCGCGGCCGCCGAGCACGTCGTAGAAGGTCGGCAACAGATCGATCGCTTCGACCAGCCGCCCCTCGCGCTGGCCGCGCGTTGCGTCGGCCGCCGCGTCGGGATCGCGGATGATCAGCGGGATGCGCACCGATTCTTCGTGAAACAAATCCTTCTCACCCAGCCAGTGGTCGCCCAGATAATCGCCATGGTCACTGGTGAAAACGATTAGCGTGTCGTCGTAGCGCCCCTGCTCCTTCAGGTACGCGGTCAGCCGGCCGATGTGATCGTCGATTTGCTTGACCAACCCCATGTAGGCGGGGATGACAGTCTCGCGCACTTCGTCGCGCTGGAAATTTTGGCTGTCTTCATTGTGCATGAAGGCGTCGTAGACCGGATGGGGGTTGTCGCGTTCGCTGGGATCGCGGTGGGCGGCCTGGACATCGTCGGGCCCGTACATGTCGTGATAGGGCGCCGGCACGATATAGGGCCAATGGGGCTTGATGTAGCTGAGGTGGAGACACCACGGGTCGTCGCCGGCCTGCTCGATAAAGCGCATCGCCTGGTTGGTCATCCAGGCTGTCTCGGAATGCTCTTCGGGCACGCGGGCGGCCTGGCTTGAATGACGCATGTACCAGCCGTTAAGGATCTCGCCGTCCGGCCCCTCGCCCGAATTGGCCAGGTCCTGCCAGGGATTTTCATCGTTGTAGCCGAGGTCGTGCAAATAGGCGTTATAAGCAAGTTCGGGGTCTTCGAACCCGGTGGGGTGCAAGCCGTCGTCGCGCACGAAAGGATCGAAGCCGCATTCGCTCAGCGGCACGCCGAGCTCGGAGGCCGGGTCGATCTGGAGCCGCGCCATACCCTCGCGGTCGGCCGCCATATGGGTCTTGCCGGCCAGCGCGGTGCGCACGCCGAGCGAACGCAGATAGTCGCAGATAGTCCACTCGGCCACCGACAGCGGCACACCGTTCCAGGTCGAGCCGTGGGTAAAGGTGTAGCGGCCGGTATAGAACGACATGCGCGACGGCCCGCAGATCGGCGACTGCACATAGGCGCGGTCGAAGGCCACGCCGTCGGCCGCCAGCGCATCGATGTGCGGCGTCTGCAGGTTGCGATGGCCCATGCACGACAGATAGTCGGCGCGCAGCTGGTCGCACATGATGAATAGAACGTTTCGGACTTTGCCCATGATCTCCTCCCGGTACTAATCCTCAACCTAAAAGCGCCGGCGGCCTCTGTCGAGGGTACCGTTCTTCAGCGGGAAGTTATCGCCAGCGTATTGCGTCGCCGGTCAGAAATCGGGCTAGTTTAAGTTCGCACTTTGCCGACGACGCGGATTCAAGGAGAGCGAATTATGGTTAGAGCCATTTCCTATCTTTCGAACGCCCTGTCGTGCGCAATGCTCGGCCTTTTGGTCACGCTCGCAGCGACTGTTCCGGCTCACGCGGTCGACGAACGCCTGCCGATATTCGACGCGCATGTTCATTACAGCAGCGAGGCCTGGAAGATTTATCCGCCCGAAACCGTGTTCGAGATTCTGGACGCTGCCGGCGTCACTTCGGCCCTGGTCTCGAGTACGCCCGACGACGGCACCTTAACCCTACGCCGCCACAATGCGCAGCGCGTGGTTCCCGAACTGCGGCCCTATCATGGCGAGATTCACGCCGGGAACTGGTACCGCTCACCGGAGATTGTCGCCTATTTGGAAGAGCGACTGAAACGCGGGTTCTATCGCGGGATCGGCGAGTTTCACCTGCACGATGAGGCCGATGCGCGGACGCCGACTATACGGCGGGTGGCGGCGCTCGCGGTGGCCCACGATATCCCGCTGCACGTCCATTCTGGCGCCGGTCCGGTGAACGCACTATTCGAACTGGCGCCCGACCTAAAAATCCTCTGGGCCCATGCCGGTTTTGTCGAACCCGCCGACGTGGTCGCCGAAATGCTCGACCGCTATGACCAACTGACCGCGGAGGTATCGTTTCGCGCCCAAGATATCGCACCGGGTGGCCAGATCAGCGAGGAATGGCGGCGTCTGTTT
>JBFKGW010000201.1:0-5486 GCA_041633145.1 Alphaproteobacteria bacterium | reverse complement strand
CGCAGATTGAATTTGGTAAAAGCAGGCCGGCGCTTCGCCGCGCCGGCCTTGTTTTTTTGGCCTGTTCTATCCGAAAGGTTTGGCGACAACCGGGCGATGCAGTTGCTTCGACAGGTTCTCGCGCCACGCCACGTAGGGCTGGAATCCTGGAGACTTGCGGCAAAGCGCTTCGGTCTCGGCCATGATTTCGTCGTCTGACTTGGAAAGATCGAACGGTTCGAGGAACGGCTGGTCGACGAACCACGGCGAATCGACGAAGAACTCGAGGGTATTGCCCTCGGGGTCGTGGGCGTAAACCGACCAGGCGATACCATGGGTGCCGACCATCAGCTTCTCTTCGCCGATCTCGTCGTGCAGGCGGTTGTACATGATGCGCAGATCGTCGAGCGATTCGAGGCGGAACGACAGCGGTTGATCGGGCCGGCGAAAAACGCACCGGTGGGATTGGATCCCAGCAACTCTGGATCGCCGGTGCAGATGACGAATTGGTGGTGTTCTACCGGGTCCATGCTCATGAACACCAACGAGATGCCGAGCGATTCGACGGCGCCGCGGTCTGTCACCGTAAACCCGACAACCCGGGTATAGAAATCCTCCATCAGGTCGAGGTCGCGAACGTTGATGCCAAAATGACTAAATTGAATTTTCGGTGCGCGCGCGGGGGCTTTGAGCGCGGTCATGGCGGAACCCTTCTTCGCTATTTTGAGTATCGATAATTCGAGGCACGCTCCGGGACCTGCCGCGTTGACATGGATCAATCTGGTGCCCGGCTCGGCCATGGCGGCACCGGTGGCAGGTCCGCTATAGTCGGGCGCATGGACGATACCGCCGCACAAACTGTTTCCGAGCCTGGCCTGTTGCAGCCTGGCGAACCGCCGCCTTACGAGTTGTATAATGAGGGCGAGGGCGGCCGGCTGCTGTTGCTGTGTGACCACGCGACCAACCGCGTTCCCCAATGTCTCGATAAACTGGGGCTGAGCGATGCCGAACTGGCGCGGCATATCGGCTGGGACATCGGCGCCGCCGATGTCACCTATCGCCTGTCCGACCGGCTGGGCGCGCCGGCTGTTCTCACGTGCTATTCGCGCCTGGCCGTCGATTGCAACCGCTCGCTCGACCATGCGGGCCTGATCTTGCCGGAAAGCGACCGCACGCCGGTGCCCGGTAATGAGGGCTTAAGTGAGGCCGAGCGCCAAGCCCGCGTCGACGCGCTGTTCTATCCCTACCACCAGGCGATCGACGAGCAGATCATGCGGCTGCGCGCCCTGGGTCAGCCAGACGAGGGGCCGGTGGTCGTCTCGATCCATAGTTTCACGCCGGTCTTCGACGGCGTCGAGCGGCCTTGGCATGTCGGCGTTTTGTGGAACGTCGATCCGCGCCTGCCGGAACCGCTGATCGCGCGTCTGCGCCAGGACGATGCGCTGGTGGTCGGCGACAACGAACCCTATTCGGCGCGCCAAGGTTTCGGCCATACGCTGGAGACCCATGGCGACGGCACTGGCCTGGCTAACGCCTTGATCGAAATTCGTCAGGATCTGATCGATACCCACCACGGCGCCGAAGAGTGGGCGGAGCGACTCGCCCACGCGTTGCAAGATGTATTGGTGGACGAAGAGTTGTACCGGCCCCTGACAAAGGGCTGATCGCCTATGCAGGTAAAGATTCCGCCGTTTACTGTAGGCGTCGAGGAGGAATATCTCCTCGTCGATCCGAAGACGCGCGATTTGGTGGTCGAGCCGCCGGATGAATTTTTACGCGATTGCGAACGCTTGATCCCGGCCGAGATCGGCACCGTGGCGCCGGAGTTTCTGCGCCCGCAAGTCGAAGTCGACACCAGCGTGTGCGCCAACATCGGCGAGGTCCGTCCCAAACTCGCCGCCTTGCGGCGCATCGTGGCCGAGGCTGCCGCCGCTTATGGCTACCGCATTATCGCAGCGTCGACTCACCCCACAGCCGACTGGCATCACCAGGTCCACACCGACAAAGAGCGCTACAACACGCTGGCGGCCGATATGCAGACGGTCGCGCAACGGCTGCTGATCTGTGGCATGCACGTCCACGTCGGTATCGACGACGACGAGCTGCGCATCGACCTGATCAACCAAGTGAGTTATTTCCTGCCCCATCTGCTGGTTCTGTCGACCTCGTCGCCGTTTTGGCAGGGCCGCGACACCGGCTTGCTGAGCTATCGGTTGAGCGTGTTCGACGAGTTGCCGCGCACCGGCCTGCCAGCGCGCTTCGACAGCTATGGCGAATATTGCCGCCATCTCGAGATGATGGTCGGCGCCGGCCTGATCGAGGACGGCACGAAAATCTGGTGGGACGTGCGGCCGAGCGCCCGCTTCCCAACTTTGGAAATGCGCATCACCGATGTGTGCACCCGCCTCGACGACAGCATCACGATCGCCGCGCTGTTCGTCAGCTTCCTGTCGATGCTGGTGCGTCTGCGCCGCGAGAACCAGCGCTGGCGGATGTACTCGAACTTGCTGATCAACGAAAACCGCTGGCGCGCCCAGCGCTACGGCTTCTCCGAAGGATTGGTCGATTTCGGCCGTGGCGAAGTGGTGCCCTACGCCGATCTGCTCGAGGAAATCCTCGAGTTGGTGCGCAGCGATGCGGAAGCTCGCGGCTGCCTCGCCGAGGCCGAACACGCGCGCGATATCCTGGCCCGCGGCACCAGCGCCCACCGCCAGCTCAAGATCTACCGCGACGCGTTGGCCGATGGCGCCGACGAGCGCGAGGCCCTGCACGCGGTGATCGACTGGCTGATCGAGGAAACCCTCGCCGGCGTGGAAGAGACTCCGTAGCGCAAAATTTTTTATTGAATAATGTGACTGTCACGTTATATAATTCGTGACAGTCACATTAAAGGAGATCATAATGCGTAATTCACGAAACCGGCGGGAGCAATCTATGGGCCGCCGCCCGATCCATGACCAGGCGATGTCCGCCGCCGAACGCCAGCGGCGCCGGCGCGCGCGGCTGCGCGCCGAGCCGTGGCGCGACCAACGCAAGGCTGTCCGAGCGATTCTGCAAGCGCTGCGCGATTTACAGGGCAGTTCCGACGGAGCACCGCAGCTAAGTCCGGACCTGCTGGGGCAGATTATCGACCGCGCGGTGGGCGACCTGGCGATCGAGGATGAAACACGGGCGGCTGAAGCACGCGGGATGGTGGCAAAGCTGCTCGATCCCAACGAGCCGCTTCCCGAGCGCGGCCACCGCGCCCGCCGGGGCCGGCGCGGCCATCGGCTGAGCGACGGCAGGCGCCGCCGCCACGGCCGCCGCAACGACGGTACCGATAAAGAATAGCGCCGCCAGCGGTTGGCCTCGGCTACGCTGAGGTCCATATTAGGGGTCAATCGGATAGCTGGACGCGGAGTGGCCGCGCCGGCCATCCGTTCCCGTTCGAGAGGATGAGAGACCACACCATGACCGAGATCGATGCCAACACCCGCACCGAGCTTGAGGCCGCCGCGTTCCGCACCCTGGTGCAGCACCTGCGCGACCACCCCGAAGTGCAGAATATCGACTTGATGAATCTGGCCGACTTCTGCCGCAACTGCCTGTCCAAATGGTACAAGGCGGCGGCGGAAGACAAGGGCCTCGAGTTGGACTACGAGGCGGCGCGCGAGATCGTCTACGGCATGCCCTACGCCGAGTACAAGGCGAAATACCAAACAGAGGCGACGCCCGAGCAAAAGGCCGCCTTCGACGCCAAACACGCCGAGTAAACCGGAAACGGAAATTTTATTCTTCGCCACGCGGCCTTTGCTTTTCCACAGGCTGCCGGGCTAAACCGGTGCCGGGCGCCAGGCCCGTCATCGCGGTTTCAGCGGTGAATATCAGAATATTGAGGAGAGATTGCCGATGGCCGAAACGGGCGGCATCGCTGCGGACCGGTTGCGCAGCTTCATAGAGCGGATCGAGCGGTTAGAGGAAGACCGGGCCGGGCTCAACGCCGACATCAGAGAAGTTCTGTCCGAAGCTAAATCCGCCGGCTTCGACGCCAAGACAATTCGCCAGATCGTGCGCCTGCGCAAGCTCGATCCCAGCGAGCGTCAGGAGCAGGAGCATCTGCTCGAGGTCTACCGCCGCGCGGTCGGAATCTGACCAGCGGCCGACGTGGCGGCCGAGCGGCGCGCCTCGCCCTGCGGCAAACGGCGGTTAAAGAGGGCGCAGATCATCCAAAGCCACCGCTGGCGGGGCTCGCTGACCGTCGCCCTGGCGCTGTCAAGACGAACCAGCCGTTCGTCGGCAAAATCCCTGAGCGCCGCTAATTCGGCGGCGAAATTCGCCCGGTCGTCGCCCAACCGTTCTAGCCAGTTCGTTGCTACTATGACGCCGCGCGCGCAGTCTCGGCGCCTTCGGCGGCAGTGATCGCCTCGGGCCCGAACGGCTCGATGTGCAGGCGTAAGTCGGGATCGACGGCGAACACGGTACCGTTGGGTACCTCCAGCCAGTCCTCGTCGGTGATCGGCTCCGAGGCGACCTCGACGGCGCGGTAGTGCCGCTTCGGGTCATGGTGGACGTGCGGCCTGCCGCAGATATCACAGGGAACGATGCCCTCACGCTCGAGATACCACAGGGTGCGGTTGAGGCGCGCGCCGACCATGTGCTCGCCGTCGGCCCACAGAACGTTGAGCGAGACTTGCCGCTCGGGATCGATCTCGCGCGCCCAGGCGATGACCTGCTCGAGGCCAAGCCGCAGGGACTCCATCAGGGGCCGGCCGGGGTCCTGCTCCCACAGGGTCAAGAGATAACGGAATACGTGCTCGCTGTCGGTGCTGCCGCGGATCTCAGTCCGATGCAGCGGGTCGAGCGCGTCGAGCAGCTGCGGCCGCACTTGCTCGAAGTTGGGCACCGTGCCGTTATGGGCGAACAACCAGACGCCGTGCACGAAGGGGTGGGTATTCTCGATCGCCGGCGGCCCGACGGTGGCGCGGCGAACATGGGCAATGACGCTACGCGCATAGACCCGGGCGACCGTCTTCCTGAAGTGCTCACCGTGGTAGGCGGCCCAGGCCTGCTTCTCGACATAGGGCACGCCGTCGGGGTGCTCGGCGACACCCCAGCCGTGGCCGTGGGTCAATCCCGCCTGGTCCTGGCGGCTCTGCTCCATCAGTGCATTCTGGGCATGCACCAGGCTGCACTCGACCCGGGTCGGTTCGTTGGCGCGGAATCCATACAGGCGACACATGGTGGCCTCTCTTAGCGCGACGCGCGACGCTTGTTTCCAAGCTTAACGGTTCCGCCGCCGAACCAGAAGCCGCGCGGCGATTGCTACTCCGCGGCCTCGGCGGTCGGCGCGTCGGGGCTGCGGAAGGCGCGCAGCAGCGCGTCTTCTTCGGCCTTGGCCTTCGCCAGATGCTCGTCCTTGATATGGCCGTAGCCGCGAATGTGCTCGGGGATCGAGGCGATGGCGACGGCAAGTTCATGATTTTCATGGGTCAGCTCGCCGAGCACTTCGTCGATCGTCGCCTCATACT
>JBFKGW010000200.1:0-5507 GCA_041633145.1 Alphaproteobacteria bacterium | reverse complement strand
TTCTCAAGCAGGCGCTGATCGAACTCATCGAAGACCCGGCGGTGTTGCAGAGGCCGGTCGACCCCGAACAGTTTGAAAAAGTGTCGGCACCGCTGTGGTCGCATCTCAACACGCTGCATCCGGTGATGTGGCGCTCGGGCAAGGTGTTCCCGCAGAATGGCCCGGCGCAGCACCGCCTGCTCGACGACGGTGAGGTCGATATCGCGCTGTCGTTTCAGCCCTCCGAGGCATCGAGCCTGATTGCCAATGGGGCTTTGCCCGATACCGTGCGGACGTTCGTTCTAGAAGGCGGCACCGTGGGCAACACCAGTTTTGTGGCGATCCCGTTCAATGCCAAAGCGCGCGAAGGGGCGATGGTGCTGGCCAACTTCCTGATGTCGCCCGAGGCCCAGGCACGCAAGCAGGACCCCGAATTCTGGGGTAGCGGCACCGTTCTCGATATTTCAAAATTGCCGGTACAAGAACAAAACCGGTTTCGCTTTCAGAAACTTGGCGTGGCAACCCTGCCGCCGGAACGTCTCGGCAAGACCTTGCTGGAGCCGCACGCTTCGTGGGTAACGGCCCTCGAGGAAGAATGGGCGAAACGCTACGCTGCGGGTAATTAGGCGCCCGTCGCCGGCGCGCAGCCATGCTGGACACAGCCTACGGCACATCCGAGCTGGCCGTCATCACGGCGGTATTTTTACTCGCCGGCTCGGTCAAAGGTATCGTCGGCCTCGGCCTGCCCACGGTCGCGATCGGCCTGCTGACGGCGCTGATCGGCTTGTCGGAAGGCATCGTCTTGATGGTCATCCCGTCGCTGATCACCAACCTGTGGCAGGCAGTTGTCGGCGGCGCGCTGCTTCCCATCCTACGTCGTCTGTGGGGGCTGCTGGTGACTGTTTTCATCGGCGCCTGGTTCGGCGTCAGTCTGTTCGGGCGCAGCGACACAGCCCTGCTCACCGCGCTGCTGGGCCTCCTGCTTTGCGCCTACGCGACGTATGGCCTGATGACCCCCAAGCTGCCGGCGCCCGGTCGCCACGAAGCTTGGTTGTCGCCAGTTCTCGGCGGGGTGAACGGTGTGCTGACCGGACTGACGGGCACGTTCTTCATGCCCGGGTTGCCGTATCTTCAGTCGCTGGGATTTCCCCGCGACGTCATGGTCCAGGCGATGGGGGTGTTGTTTCTGGCCTCGACCGCCGCGTTGGCGGTAGCATTAAGCGGCCACGGCCGGCTCGATGTCGAAGTCGGCACCGTGTCGGCATTGGCGACCGTGCCAGCCCTGCTCGGCATGGTTTTGGGCGCCCGGATCCGCCGCCGGTTGTCGGAGCAGCGGTTCCGGCAGGTCCTATTAGCGGCGCTGCTGTTGCTGGGTATCTATATCGCGGTGAGCGCGCTGGTCGCGTAATCGCGATGGGGTGCCTCGATCCATGAGCAATGCCGACATCGCGGCCAAGCAAGCCGGTACCGCCGGCCGCCCGATCTCCCTGCTGGGCGCATTTCCGTCGCTGACGCTGCTGTTGTTTCTCGGCCCGGTCGCCGCGGGGTTGATCGGCACGCTGCTGCCGGCGTTTGGTTATCTGCCGGCGTTGGGGAGCGAAACCCTGTCGCTCGCGCCGTGGCGGCACTTGCTCACGGCGCCCGGTCTGGCGGATTCGGTGCGGCTTTCCTTCATCACAGGGTTGGCGACGACGGTGGTGTCGCTGGCGGTGGTGATCCTGTTCTGCGCGGGATGGCACGGCACGCGCGGATTTACCCGGGTGCAACGCCTGTTGTCGCCGCTATTGTCGGTGCCCCATGTCACCGTCGCCTTCGGCCTCGCCTTTCTGTTGGCGCCGAGTGGCTGGCTGTTACGGCTGGCATCACCATGGGCGACCGGCTTAGCGCGGCCGCCCGACGTCATCATCATTCAGGACCCAGCCGGGCTGACCTTGATCGCCGGCTTGGTGATCAAAGAAATACCGTTTTTGTTTCTGATGACGCTGGCGGCGATCGGCCAGGTCGACGCGGCGCGCACCCGCACCATGGCGCGCACGCTGGGGTATGGCCCGGTCGCCGCCTGGCTCAAGGCGGTGTTCCCGCAAGTCTATCCGCAGATCCGCCTGCCGGTGTTCGCCGTTTTGGCCTACGCGGTGTCGGTGGTCGATGTGGCGATCGTCTTGGCGCCGACCACGCCGCCGCCGCTGGCGGTGCAGCTGGTGCGCTGGTTCAACGATCCTGAGCTAGCGATGCGCTTTGTTGCTTCGGCCGGGGCGATCCTGCAACTGGCCATCGTCGCCGGTGCCATGCTGGTCTGGTGGCTCGGCGAGCGGACCGTAATCTGCCTCGGCCGGATGTGGATCCGCACCGGCTGGCGGTGGCGCCACGACGGGTGGCTGCGCGGCGCCGCCGCGGTCTTGCTGGTCGGTGGCTTCGGCGCTGCCTTTTTGAGCCTGCTCAGCATGGCGCTGTGGTCGGTCGCCGAGCGCTGGCGTTTTCCCGATGCGCTACCTTCCGGGCTGAGCCTTGCCACCTGGGTTGGCAACGCGGATCGGCTGACCGCGGCTGGCTGGAATACGTTGAGCGTCGGGTTGGCGGTGTCAGCGGTCGCCCTGGTGTTCGCCGTTGGCTGCCTCGAGAACGAGGCGCGGTTCGGCCGGCGGGCGACCAACCGGGCGCTGTTGTTGCTCTATTTGCCGCTATTGGTGCCGCAGGTCGCGTTTTTGTTCGGTGCGCAGGTCCTGCTGATCGTCCTCAATATCGACGGCAGCTGGCTGGCGGTGGCGTGGAGCCATTTGGTGTTCGTGCTGCCCTATGTGTTCCTGTCGCTGGCCGATCCCTACCGCGCCTGGGACGACCGCTATGCCCGCACCGCGCTGTGCCTGGGCTCGAAACCGTGGCGCGTGCTACGCTGCGTCAAGCTGCCGATGCTGCTGCGGCCGATTTTGGTCGCTGTCGCCGTCGGCTTTGCGGTGAGTGTCGGTCTGTACCTGCCCACCCTGTTCGCCGGCGCCGGCCGCTTCGACACGCTGACCACGGAAGCGGTGAGCCTGGCCGCCAGCGGCAACCGGCGGATTATCGGCGCCTACGCGTTGATGCAGATGCTGTTGCCGTTCCTCGCCTTCGCGCTCGCTGCCGCGGTGCCGGCCTGGATGTTCCGCCACCGGCGCGGGCTGCGTGTGACCCACTGAGCGGGCGCGACTTGACAGCGCAAACCAACGGCTGGCCAACTGAGCGCAACGACAACGCAGCAAATTTCCGGGGAGACTTTCCATGAAACTCTATGGCTACTGGCGCTCGCTCGCCGCCTTTCGCGTGCGTATCGCCCTCAACCTCAAAGGTATTCCGTTTGACGTCGAATCGATGGACCTGGTGAAGGGCGATCAGTTCAGCGACGCCTACCGCAAGATCAATCCGCAGATGGTGGTGCCGGCGCTGGTCGACGGCGATACCGTGCTGACCCAGTCGATGGCGATCCTCGAATATCTCGACGAAACCCACCCCGAGCCGCCGCTGTTGCCCGCCGACCCGGTGGGCCGCGCGCGGGTGCGCTCGATCTGCCTGATTTCAGTGGCCGACACCCATCCGCTGGTGGTGCCGCGCATCCGCAAATACATCACCCAGGACATGGGCCACAGCGAAGACGAGCTAAACGCCTGGATTCACAACTGGATGACGACGGGGCTGGCGGCGATCGAGCAACAGCTCGCCGATAATCCGGCGACCGGCACCTATTGCCACGGCGACAGTGTGACCATGGCCGACCTGTGCATCGTGCCCCAGTTCGGCGCGGCCGGCCTGTTCGGCATCGATACCGACGCCTATCCGACCACTAAGCGCATCTTCGGGGCCTGTATGGAGCTACCGGCGTTCTTCGACGCGCGCCCGCAGGCGCAGCCGGACTTTCCGGAAGAGATGAAGCACTAAGGCGGCGGGTGCCGCCTAGCGCAGATCGAACAGCACGAACTCGGCGTCGCCGTCGCCGGTCGCGGTGATCTCGACTGAGTCGGCTTCGGTGATGGCGGCACCGTCGCCGGCCTGCAGAGTTTCGCCGTTGACGCTTACCGCACCGCGGGCCAGCTGCACCCAGGCCTTGCGGCCCGCCGCCAGGTCGTGGCGCATGGTGTCGCCGCTCTCGAGGATCGAGGCGTACAGCGCCGCGTCCTGATGGATGTGCAGCGAGCCGTCGCGCCCATCGGGCGAGACGATGAGGCGTAGCTGGCCGCGCTTGTCGGCGTCGGTGAACAACCGCTGCTCGTAACCCGGCGCGATACTGGCCCGTTCCGGGATCACCCAGATCTGGAAGAAATGCGCCGGCGCTTCGCTCGAGGCGTTGTACTCGCTGTGCATGATGCCGGTGCCGGCGCTCATGCGCTGCACTTCGCCGGCGCCGATCGTCATGTGGTTACCCAGAGTATCGCGGTGCTCGAGTTCGCCTTCGAGGACGTAGGAGATGATCTCCATGTCCTGGTGGGGGTGGGTGTCGAAGCCGCGCGCCGGCGCGATGGTGTCCTCATTGATCACCCGCAGGTCGCCGAAGCCCATGAATTCGGGGTCGAAGTAATCGGCGAAGGAAAAGCTGTGGCGGCTCTTGAGCCAGTCCAGTTCCGCTAAGCCGCGGTCGGCGCCGTGTCGTACGGTAATCATGTCGTTATCTCACTTCTTGCTGTCTCGCAGCTGCGCTATTTGCCGTGGCTTAATCGAGCTCTAACTCGCGAAACGCCTCGGCTTCGCGGCGCGCCCCGTCGAGCACGAATTTGGTATCCATACCGCCGAAATAACAGGGGGCCGCGCCCATTTTGATGTAGCGCGCGACGATGTTGAGGTCGCCGATGCCGGCCATCAATACCGGCGTTTCGTGTTTGCGGCCGGCTTCGATCACCGTGGCGAAGGCTTCCGCGGTCTGCGGGTGATCGTGCTGGCCGGCGATGCCGAGATCGATGGTCAGGTCGTTGGTGCCGATCAAAATCGCGTCGATACCGCCGACCGAGGCGATGGCGTCGGCGTTCTCGACGCCGCGCCGCGATTCGATCATAGCGATCAGCATGGTCTCGCTATTCGCCGCCGAGACCAGGTCGGCCAGCGGCATCGGCGCATAGCCGGTATGGGTCGTCAGGCCCGAGATCGAGCGCCGGCCGAGCGGCGGGAAGCGCACGTAGCGCGCCAGTTCGACCGCCTGATCGCCGGTCTCGACGTCCGGTACGATGATGCCGAGCGCGCCGCAATCGAGCGCGCGGGCGATTTCGTGCTGATTGTGGCCGCGGATGCGCACCAGCGGGGTGATCCCCATATCGAGCGCCGCACCGAGGATCTGCGCGGTTGCATCGCCGTCGATCGGGCAGTGCTGGGTGTCGATGTAGAACGCGTCGTGGCCGGCGGCTTTGGCAATCTTGGCGGCATCGACCGTACGCGCCAGGCGAAAACTGATCAGCGAACAACGCCTGCCGGCGAGCACCTTATGTTTGAAATGATTGCGGGCGTAGGGCGCGGTGTTGTTCATGATCGGCATTTCCTCTGGCTGGATACTGCTCTACGAAGGCGAGATTGCT
>JBFKGW010000199.1:0-5509 GCA_041633145.1 Alphaproteobacteria bacterium | reverse complement strand
ATTCGCTACCCTGACGAGCTTCGCTTGGTGACGCACCAGTCTGACGGGCGCGGGTTTGTTATCCGCCGGCACAGTAACCAGTCTTATATAAGACCGCAAGCGGCGGCTCGCTGGCAACTCCAGCGGGCCAACCTAGCGGATCAGGCACTGGTCTAGAAGCCATCGCGATCCCGCCACATCGTCTCGCCAATGTTGCATGGCGGGCTGACGCGCGCGCGTTGGTCGGCCTGCGCCGGCACCACACCACCGCCGGACGGCGGCGGGCGGCCGGCGATCTCGAGTACCAGCTTGCGGCGCACGGCGCGGCCAAAATCGTTGAAATCGGCGGCGACCACCAAGAACGCGCCGGTGCCGCCGATCACGCAATCGCGGTAGTAAAGGTCGAGATTGTCGATATTGAAGCGCGAAAACAGTCCGCCACCTTGATTGAGAATCGGCAGGCCGTTGATCGTGATGCCCGCGCCGACCGCGCGGTCGCGCGCGGCGGTGACCGGCTCGCCCCAATTGTTCGGCCCATCGCCGGAAATGTCGACGACCCGGCGGGTACCTTCGAAACCGTTATTATCGAACCAGGGCTGAGCAAATTTGATGGCGCCGCTGATCGATGTCCGGCTGGCGGAGACAAGGGTTTCTTGCTGCAGTGCGTCAGCGAATGCATGGGCGCTGGCTGCGCCGTCGATGAGTTGCCAATCGACGATGATATCGGCGTGGCCGAACCCGGCCCATTCGAAATAGCCGACGGCGATCCGCCCGAGCACGCCGGTTTCGATCGCTTCGATGACCTCGGGATCGCGAAACGCGTTTATGTATCCCTGGCGCTGCAGTTTCGCCTCGGTGGGGTCGATACTACGCGACACGTCGATGCCCAGCGCGAGTTCCAAATCGACCGGCGTCTCAGCGTGCGCTTCAGCGACCAGCAGACTCGCCAGCACGAAGCAGAGCGGCGATAAATAGCGCCGCGGTCGGGCCCAACCGCCCCGTTTTCGTGCCGTGTGACCTTGCGCGTTCACGCCGTCAGATCAGCGCGGTTGCCGGGTCGAGGCCGAAGGCGACCCGCCCGAACGTGGTGCCGGCGACGTCCCAATTGAGCGCCAGATGACCGCTGATCGCATGCATGTCACGGAACTTTCGCTGCATTTCGTTGTCGAGGAAAATCCCGCCGCCGCCGGCCGCGGTGAACAGGCGGTCGACAGCGCGGCGGCACAGCATCACCATATAGGCCTGGTCGCGCCGTCCCCGGGCACGCTCGGCCATCGTCATGGCGCGGCCTTCGCGCATCGCCGCCATCGCCTCGCGGCAATCACGCAGCATCAATTGGCGCGCGCTATCGATTTCGGCGGCCGCTTCGGCGACGTGCATTTGCATGGTCGCCAATCCGCTCACAGCGGCGCCGCGCGAGCTATGGCTGCCGAAATGTTCGACGTGCAGGTCGAGCAGGCTTTCGGCGACGCCGAGCGCCGGTGCCGCCAGCATGAACGGCACAGCGGCGGTGCGCGGCAGGCAGAACAGCGCCGGGCGATTTTCGCGCAGGCGCTCGCCCGAACCATTACTCGTCGTCGCCATCGAGAAAGCCCGGTGATCAGGCACGAAGGCGTCCTCGATCACCAGATTCTTTGACCCGGTGCCGGCCAGGCCCATGACCTGCCAATTATCGTCGATACGGACGTTTTCGCGCGGCACCAGGCAGAACGAGGCGTCGCGCCCTTCGCCGTCGGCCGTCGGCAGTAGCGCCACCACCATCACCCAGTCGGCGTGGTCGCATCCGCTCGACCAGCCCCAGGTACCGCTGAGCCGCCAACCGCCGTCGGCACGCTCGACCGTGCCCGAGGGCGTGAAGCCGGCCGAGACCAGGGCGTCCGGATTGTCGCCCCAGATATCTTCGGCCGCCTGCGGGTCGAACATGCCGATGGTGATGGCGTGGTCGTTGTAGACACCGCACACCCACGCCGTCGACGCGCAGCCGCGAGCCAACCGCGACACCGCTTCCACCGACTCATCCAATGGCAACTCACTGCCGCCGAGATCGCGCGGTTGTCCCATGCGGAGCAGCCCGGCGTCGCGCAATTGGGCGATGGTTTGTTCAGGAACCGAGCGGGCTGCTTCGGTTTCGGCGGCGCGCGCGCGTAACGCTGGCACGAGCGCTTCCGCCGTGGCGACCGCATCGATGTCCGGACGTTCGAGGGGGACGGTCGTCATCGCTACGTCCTTAAACGTGTGTGGCTACGAACTGATGCTAGCGGCGGGTGGCGTTTGCGGCTGGTCGGGATCGTCGATCGACCAGAGAGAAAATCCCGGGCTGGTCTGCCAAATACGCGGCTCCCAATCGTCGTCCATGCAATCCATGTCGGCGAAATATTCGGTATTGCCGCCCGACGGGTTGCGGAAATACCAGTACAGGTTCGAGCCCAGGATGTGCCGGCCCGGCGTGGTATCGGGCTGCCAGCCGTGCGCCTTCATACAGGCGCCGCCCATCATGATTTCATCGAAATTGCGCACCTCGAAGGCGGCATGGTTGAAGGCCGGACTGCCGTCCCGGCGCAGCAAAAACAGGTTGTGATGGTCGCGCGAGCCGGCGCAGCGCATGAAGTCGCCGCGCCCGATTGTGCTGTCGGACAGGCGGAAGCCGAGCCTGTCGAGATAGAACGACACTGCGCGATCGGCGCCATCGTGAGCGATGTAATAAACCACATGGCCCAGCCGCAGCGGCTGGGCCCGCGGGATTGCCTCGACGACCGCGTTCAGGCGCTGCGAATTTTCGTTCAGATTTACCGCTGGCGGCTCGACACCAACGTCGGCCGGCTGGCTGATGGCAAAGCCGATGGAAAAACCGCTCTCGTCGACGGCGCTCAACGTGCCGTCGGCGGCGCGCGTCACCTCGCGGTCGGTGGACAATTCCGCGCCGATCGCTTCCAGATCGTCGGCCGTCTCGACGCCCCAGACGGTGTGGCGCACGGTAGACCGGTCACCATCCGGTGCCGGCGGCAGCGACGCATCGTCGATCGGCCGCAAGCGGATGGTCTGACCGGCCAATGTCTTGAACAGCGCGCCGCGTTCGCTGCGCTCGACAGGTTCCAGACCCCAATCCTCATAATAGCGGATGCCGGCGGCCATATCGGCGACGCCGTAGATAAGGGATTCGACACGGGTGATCGGCATGGTGCGCGCCCTTTCCGGCGATAGACGTATTGGGACGGCGCGCTATTGCGCGGTCGTCGTCGTGATTATGGCAAATCAGCCGGCGACAGACACGCGCAAATCGCGCCTGGGATTAGAAGCCAAGCAGCCTCGCTAATCTCATTCGGCGGCGGGCAACTCGATGACAAAGCGCGCGCCGCACACTACGCCGTCGGCGCGGCGGCGGTTTTCGGCCCAGATTCGCCCGTTTGCTGCGGCGACGATCTGCCGCGAAATACTCAGACCCAAGCCCGAATGGGTGCCGAACTTCTCGCCCTCGCCATCCTGGCCTGCGACCGGTCGGTCGGAATAGAACCGCTCGAATATTGATTCGAGATTTTCTTCCGGAATCCCCGGCCCGTCGTCCTCGACCGAGACCGTGATCACATCGCTGTCGGGGCGGGTGAAACGCTCGGCACGAACGGCGATCCGTCCACCCGGCGGACTAAACGATTGGGCATTGGCGATGACATTGCGGAACACCTGCCCCAGCCGGCCCTCCGAGGCACAAACGGTTAGGTCGGTATCGGCCGGCAGGTTTAGTTCGACCGCCGGGCGGTCGTCCGATGCCGCCGCCCGCTCGATGTCGGTGAGCGCGACCAAGAGCTGGCGCACATCGACCGCCGTCGGCATGTCGCGGCTCAGTTCGGCGTCCAGTCGCGAGGCGTCGGAAATATCGCTAATCAACCGATCGAGCCGTTGCACATCATCGACGATGATCGACATCAAGCGTTTCTGCTGCTCGGGATCGTCGACGCGCGCGACGGTTTCGACCGCGCTGCGCAGCGAGGTCAGCGGGTTTTTGATTTCGTGGGCGACGTCAGCGGCGAACCGTTCGATGGCGTCCATGCGCTGCCACAAAGCATCGGTCATGGCGCGCAAATCGCGGCTCAACTCGCCGATTTCGTCGCGCCGACCCGCGAAGTCGGGGATTTCCACATGGCGTCCGCGGCCGGTGCGCACGCGCTCAGCCGCCGCGGCCAAGCGGTTGATCGGCCGTGCAATGGTGCCGGCGAGATAGAGCGACAACAGAACGGTCACGCCCAGCGCCACCGCAAATACTTGCAGTATGTCGAGGCGGATCGCCCGCATCGCGGCTTCGACCTCCTGGCCGCCGGTCGACAGCATCAGCGCGCCGACCACCTGGCGGTACCGCTGCACCGGTACCGCCACCGAGATCACCATGCCGCCCGAGTGGTGGCGCCGCACAGCGGCGGTTTTTTCACCGAACAGCGCCTGCCGGACTTCTCCATAGTCGTTGGCGTCCGACGGGCTCGATTCGCGGTACAGCGGCAGTTCGCTTTGCCCCGGCAGCCAGTTGAGCAGGGCGTTGGCCTTGGCCTCGAGCCATTCGACCGGGCCAAGCTCGCCGGCCGGCGGCGGCAACTCCTGCACCCGCACGAAGCCGCGCGATAAGGTGAGAAACTGGGTGTCGGCGACCAGCACGCCCGTCGACACGAACAGCCGTGCTCTGGTGTTGGTCGGCTCGGTCACGTGGCGCAGTACTAGGTTGGCTCGCACCGGGTCGACCCGCTGGCCGACGCCCGGCGAAACAACGACGGCGCCGGCGCCCACCGCGCCGGCAAACACCTCGCCCTGAGTGCGCAAGGCGGCAATTTCGGTTTCGATGAGGCTTTCCTGGTACTGGTCGAGAAAGAAGAAACTGCCGATCGGCACGATCAGAACCAGCAGGTTGATTGCCAGAATACGGCGGGTCAGCGACGTCGAAGCGCGCCGCTGTGCCAACCACAGCAACAACCAGCGCAGCCGCCGCAGCGCGCGCCGACTGGTCCTGGCAGTGCGGCTGCGCTGCTCAGGCCGCCGGTCGACAGCGTCGACGACCGGCGAAGCCGTTTCTTGATCGTATCCTGTTCGGGCGTCCAGTTTTATCGACTCCCCCACGAAGCGCGGTCGCCGCCGCCGTTCGCTCAGCTTTCCTTGTAGCGGTAGCCGATGCCGTACAAGGTCTCGATTTGGGCAAACTCCGGATCCACGTCTTTGAATTTCTTGCGCAGCCGCTTGATATGGCTGTCGATGGTGCGGTCGTCGACGTAGATGCTGTCGCCATAGGCGGCGTCCATCAATTGGTCGCGGCTCTTCACGTGGCCGGGCCGTTGCGCCAACGCCTGCAGGATCAGGAACTCGGTGACCGTCAAGTTAACTTCGCGTTCGCGCCACATGCAGCGGTGGCGATTGGGATCGAGCACCAGCCCGGTCCGGCGAATAATCTTGCTGTCGCCTTCTTCGACCGTGTCGTCGGCTTCCGAGCGCCGCAGCACGGCGCGGATGCGTTCGATCAGCAGGCGTTGGGAAAACGGCTTGGTGATGTAGTCGT
>JBFKGW010000198.1:0-5558 GCA_041633145.1 Alphaproteobacteria bacterium | reverse complement strand
GGCCTCGCTCAGCCGGCCGCGCTGGCGCGTGGCGTCGTAGTTTGCCTCGATGCGGGCCATCCCCTTGTCGAGGTTTTCCCGGCTCGCCTCGATGACGGTGACCGGCACACCGGCGTTGGCGAACGACATGGCGATGCCGCCGCCCATGGTGCCGGCGCCGATAATCGCCGCCTTGGTGATCGGCCGGAGTGCGATGTCGGCGGGAATGTCGGGGATCTTGGTGACCTGCCGCTCGGCGAAGAAAGCGTGCACCAGCGCGCGCGATTCCGTCGACGCCATGGCGGTGCGGCTGATTTCCGCTTCGCGCGCCCAGCCCTCGTCGAACGGCATGGTGACGGCGTTGGATATGCTCTCCAAGCAGTGGAACGGCGCCAGCAGGCCGCGCGCGGTTTTCCGTAGCTTGGCACGGTAGTCGTCGATCAGTTTGCGGTTGTCCGCTTCATCGCCGGCAACAGTCATGGCGCTGATGCGCCGCGGGCCGCGATTGTCGGCGACCACCTGGCGGGCGAAGGCGACGGCGTCGGCGCGCACATCGTCTGATGCCACATCGTCGACGATGCCCAGTTCCTTGGCCCGGTTGCCGTCGACCGGATTGCCGGTGGTGATCATATCGAGCGCCGGCTCGAGGCCGATCAGCCGCGGCAGCCGCTGGGTGCCGCCGGCGCCGGGAATGACGCCGCGCTGTACCTCGGGCAGGCCGATCTGCGCGTCGGCGGTGGCGACCCGGTAGTGACACCCCAGCGCGAGCTCGAGGCCGCCGCCCAGGGTCGGCCCGTGGATCGCCGCGACCACCGGCTTAGTGCACGCCTCGATCAGGTTCATCAGATCGCGGCTCATCGGTTTGACGTCGCGCGCCGGCGTATTGAATTCGCGGATATCGGCGCCACCGCACAAATTGCGGCCGGCACCGGCGATGACTATGGCCGTCACGTCGTCGTCGTTGGCGGCGGTGTCCAAATGCCGCGCCAAGGCGACCCGCACCTCTTTGGCCAGCGCGTTGACCGGCGGGTTGTCGAGGATCAGGACGGCGATGTCTCCGTCGCGCTCGTAATGCACCTGGCCTGGGGCTTTTGTGTCGGCCATCGCCGCTCTCCTCCGCTCACATCTTGTCTGCCGTTCACTACCACGCGCCGCCAAAGCGGCAAACCGGGCGGTGCTGAATTGCCCTCTGTCCGTTGCTGCCATGCAGCGCTTTCAGAGGCACGCGGCGGCGCGCTGTGCTATAGCGATGGCGTGACACAACTCTTCGCGCGCCGGCGATCCCGTGCGGCGCTTTGATTCTTAGGTTTGATCCCCATGACGCAGGCCAGCGCGTCGTCCCCCAGCGTTTCTCACATCATCGCGGCGTTGGCGACGCTGGCGAGCGTGGTGTTGCTCGCCGCGCCATTGTGGTTCGGCGAGGCGCTGATGTGGCAAGCCAGCGGGATCGTTCTGTTCGCCATCGCGTTGTGGGCGACCAACGCCATTCCCATCCACATCACCGCGCTGATCATGTTCTTGGCCGCGGTGGTGCTCGACATCGCACCAGCGAATGTCGTGTTTGCCGGCTTCCACGCCAGCGCCACCTGGCTGGTGTTCGGCGGCCTGGTAATCACCATCGCGGTGCAACGCTCCGGGCTGGCGACCCGTGCCGTGCAGGCATTGGTTACGCACCTGCCGGCGACTTATTTCGCCATGACCCTGGGCCTCGCCACGGCGGCCATCGCGCTGGCCTTCATCATGCCGTCGGCGTCGAGCCGAGCTGTTCTGGTGGCGCCGCTGGCGATGGCGCTGGCCGACCGGCTCGGCTTTGCCGCAAATGCGCAGGCGCGGTTTGGCCTGATCCTCGCCGCCGGTCTGGGTTCGACGGTTCCCGCCTTCGGTATCCTGCCGTCGACCGTGGTCAGCATGGCGTTCGCCGGCGCCGCGGAAAGCATCCACGGCATCCAGTTCACCTATTTCGACTACACGCTGTTGAACTTTCCCGTCCTCGGCGCCCTCGGCATGGTCATTCAATCGGTCCTGATCACCGTCCTGTTCGGCGCCAAACCGCAGCCCGAAAAGGCTGCGGAGCCCGGCAAAGATTGGGCGCCCGACGAACGCCGCCTGCTGGCGATCCTGCTGGTCGCGCTCGCCCTGTGGATGAGCGATTCGCTGCACGGCATCTCACCCGCCTGGGTCGCCATGGGCGCCGCGCTGGTGTGCATCACGCCGCGCCTCGGCATCTTGCCCGCGAAGGTGTTGACCAGCGACGTCAATTACGGACCCTGGCTGTTCATCGCTGGCATCATCGGCATGGGCGCGATTGCCCGCCATACCGGACTGGGCGCGGCGTTCGGCGCGCTGTTGCTGGCCAATGTACCGTTGACCGCCGATGGCGGGATCGTCTCGTTTTATCAGATCTTCGTCATCGGCGGCGCGATCAACCTGATGGCGACCGCGCCGGTGTCCGCGCCGATCATCACCGCATTCGCCGACGCCATCGCCCAGGCGGTCAACTGGCCGCTGCGCGCGGTACTGCTCGCCGAGGTGCCCACCTTCATGGTGTTCCCGCTGCCGCACCAGGCGCCGCCGGTGGCGATCGCCATGGCGATCGGCGGCGTGCCGATGCGCGCCGGCGTGCGCGTGCTGGCGGTCTATTTTGTCATCGCCTTAGTGGTTATCCTGCCGCTGCAATATCTGTGGGGGCGCCTGCTCGGCGTCTACCCGTAACCCGAGGGGGAGGAAACGATGCTGTTCATGGTGCAGATCAAAGTGGAGCTGCCGGGCGACATGGACTCGACGCAGTTGCAAGAACTCGTCGAGGCCGAGACCAGCCGGGCGATCGAGCTGGTCCAGGCTGGCAATCTGCGCAAGATCTGGCGGGTCGTCGGCGAACGCTCGAATTTCTCGGTCTGGGAGGCCGACACGCCGGAGGAATTCCATGCCGCTATCGGCTCGCTGCCGATGCACCCGTGGATGAGCGTTGACGTGACGCCGATGATCGAGCATCCGGCGACCCAAGCCTATGAATCTCGGGTCGGTCCGTTCCCGACAATCTAGAGAATTTACTTGGCCCGGCGCTCAGCCGTCACGCAACCTGTCGACGGCTTTGGCCACCTGCTTCCACACCGCCTCGCCGTCGAAATCGCCGATGGCGAGGCACTCCTCGGCCAGTTTGGCGACCGCGCTCTCGGCGCCGTCGCCGTGCTTCTCGATGAATTCTGATGCGGTGCGGTCGATATGGTCTTCGCCGATCGCGGTGAGCCGCGCCTTGGCGCCGCGGGTGAGCAACCGCCAGATCATGATCAGCACAAACAAGCCGAACCCAAAAGCAAGCAGCGTTGGGAAGATGCCTCTCAACTCCCGTTCACCTCTGATTTGCCGCGCGTCGATCTATAATAGCACGTCTAACCAATTCCGCTTAGCCCATCTCGGCAGCGCTAGTATCCCCGCTCAGCCTCGAGCTCGGCGGCGGTGCGGAAATGGTCGGCATAGCGCGCGGAAATGCGGCTGCCCGGGTAGAACGTCGCCTGGAACGAGGGCCGTTCTTGTAAGGCGGTGAACCAGCCGGACATTACCGGCAGATCGTCTTCCCACAGATCGGCGTAGCCCATATCGTCCATGCGGTCGATCAGCGGCGCCACCAGAACGTCAGCAAGAGTGAACTGCTCGCCCATGATCCAGGGACCGCCGTTTTCGCCGATCGCGCGGTCGATGCGCTCGCAGGTCTGGCGGATCTGCTCCTTGGCGTAGTTGATATCTTCTTCGCCGAAACCCTTTTGCGTCATGCGTTGATAAAACCGCTTGCGCAGCGGTAGGCGGTCGGCGTGGCCGGCGAACTTGTCATCCGAGTAATCGCTGTAGCGCATCGGCGCCAGCAGGTTGGCAAACGACGGCACCCGCACCGCCACCGTCGGCACCTCTTCGATATAGCGCATCCAGGCGCGCATCCGGGCGCGGCCCACCGGGTCGGGCGGCGACAGCGGGGGTTCGGGGAACACCTCGTCGAGATATTCGACGATCGCCGAGGATTCGATCAGCACCACGCCGTCATGCACCAACGCCGGCACCACGCCGTTGGGATTGATCTTGAGATACTCGGGCGTGAGGTGCTCGAACTTGCCGAGATCGATCTGATGGTCGACCCAATCCTTGCCCGGCTCGGGAAACCCCTTCTCGGCAAGGCAGATACGGACCTTCTGACTGCAGGTCGAATGGTGGGTGTGATACAGCTCGATCGCCACGGCGATGTCCTCCCGACAAGTTGAATGCGCGCCTCTGGACGGGCTACGCTGCTTTTATAACTATCTCTCCGACCATGATGTACCGCAGCCAGCGCGCCCTGCCCAGATACCGTCTTGGTATCGCCCTTTCGATGGCGGCGATGGTCATGTTTGGCTGGATACCAGGCGCGTTCGCCCAATCTTTCGACCTCAGCCGCTGGCCCGATCCGGCGCAGATCAACGGCGTGCGCAGCGAATTGGTCAGCTACCCCAGTCATAGCCCCTTCACCCTGCGCGAGGTTGGCCGCAGCGATGATGATCCGCCGACCCCGGCCCGGGCGGCGCTGTTTCTGCCGCCGACCGCGTCGGTAGCCGACCCGGTGCCGGCGGTGGTGCTGCTGCACGGCGCCGCCGGCGTGTTTGGCGCACGCGAGATGACCTACGCCGGCCAGTTCGCCGCCATGGGGGTCGCCTCCCTGGTGGTCGACGCCTTCGGCGCGCGGCGCGACCGGGCTACCGGCTTCGTCGAGCGCCTGCTCGAAGTCACCGAGACCATGGTCCTGGCCGATGCCTATGCGGGACTGCGGTTCCTCGATGCCATGCCCGAAGTCGATGGCGAGCGGGTCGCCTTGATCGGTTTTTCCTATGGCGGCATCTCCGCCACCTTAGGGGCCTTCGCGCAGACCGCCGAGACGTTGAACCCCGATGGCCCACGGTTCGCCGCGCACATTTCCTATTACGGACCCTGCATCGCCCGCTTCGACGACAACCGCGCCACCGGCGCGCCGGTGCTGATGCTCGCCGGCTCTGAAGACGCCATCGTCGACCGGGCGCGCTGCAATCAGGTACTGGCCGATTTGCGGCAGGGCGGGGCAGAGACCGAATTCATCATTTATCACGGCGCGTTTCACCAGTGGGACGGCAGTTTTCACGGGCCGCGCATGATCGGCCGCAACCTGGCCGACTGCAATCTGCGGGTCGGCAGCGACGGCATCGTGCGCGACCGGTTCACCTTTCTGCACATGACCGGACCGATTTCCCGCCGGCTCATTTTGGCGGCCTGCGTCGGCAGCGAGGGTTACCTGATCGGCCGCGACGATAGCGTGCGCGCCAAATCCAACCGCGCGGTCGGGCAATTCCTTACCCGCGCCTTCGCGCGCTAATCCTGGCTGCTGCTTAATTAAAACCCCGCGGCGCGGCCATCGCTGCGTGGATCGGCACCGCCTTCGATAACCCCGTTGGCGCCGCGCGCCAGCGCGCCGGCGTGACCCATCAAATCGCTGAACGGTTCGACGACCACCACGTCGTGTCCGGCCTGGCGAAGCTGCTCGATTACCCGTTCGGGAAAGCGCGATTCGATCTTCAAATTGCTGC
>JBFKGW010000197.1:0-5626 GCA_041633145.1 Alphaproteobacteria bacterium | reverse complement strand
GTCATGCTGATGATCAGCCTGCTCTACATCGTGCTCGGCATGGTGCTCGACGTGTGGGGCATGCTCATCCTGACCATCCCGTTCACCCTGCCGATAATCATGAATCTCGGCTACGATCCGGTGTGGTATGGGGTCTATGCGGTGATCATGGCCGAACTGGCGTTGATTACGCCGCCGGTCGGCATCAACGTCTATGTGATGGCGAAGATGGCGCCGGACGTGCCGCTGACCAAGATTTTCAGCGGTGTGGCGCCGTTCTTCATCTTCACGCTGATCCTGGTCGCGCTGATTACCTTCTTCCCGGATATCGCCATGTGGCTGCCGCGAACCGCAGGCATGGGTTAGCGCCGCGGTATCCGAATACAGTCAATTTTTATGATGATCGGGCGTCCCAGGACGCCCGATTGTCGTTACGCGCCCGGCTGTTCGGCCGCTCGCCAGTCGCTGTCGCGCCGGCGGGCCGCCGCGACGACCGGCAGCTGGCGGCGGCGCCGATCGGGGCCGACAAAAACACTTGAGCGCACGAAGGCGCGTGGCCGTTGGACGGCCGATGCCAGACGCTCGGCGACGGCGTTGGCGGTCACCGGCAGGGCGAGAAATTCGGTGACGCCGGCGTCGCGGGCCTCCTCGACATGGCGCTTTTCGCTACGCCCGGTGACCATCAAAATCGGTACGTTGGGCGCCGGACTATCCGGGTCGGTGCGCACGGCACGAGTAAACGTTAGGCCGTCGACCGGCTTCATCATCAGATCGGTGATGACGGCATCGGGGGCATTGGATTGCATATCCTTGAACGCGCCCAGTCCGTCGGCCGCCTCGCGCACCTTCTTGACGCCGACGTTGTCCAGTATGCCGCAGATAAGTTCGCGGATTGGCTCCTTATCGTCGACCACCAGTACGGTTAAATCCGACAACACACCAGCAGACATTTGGGACTCCCTTTCGCCTATTGAAACCGCCAGGCACAGGTACCGGAGTATGATCCAGGGCGAATATCCGCGAAGTTGGTTAACATAACCTTTCGGCAGCGGGTGAAGCCGCGCTCCCCGTGGGGTTTACCGCGCCAGCATTGCCCGATATGGAATAGCCACGGGAATTCGATAGCCAAAAGATGGAAAATCAGATGAGCGACCAGATCGTGATCTACCATAATCCCCGGTGCAGCAAATCGCGCGCGGCCCTGAAACTGCTACAGGAGCGCGGGGTCGAGCCGCAGATCATCGAGTATCTGAAAACGCCGCCCAGCGCCTCCCGGCTCAAGCAATTGCTGGCGATGCTCGAGATGTCGCCGCGCGAACTGATGCGCAAGGGCGAAGATCCCTACAAGGAACTCGGGCTCGGCGATGCGAACCTCGACGACGACGCTCTGGTGTCGGCGATGGTCGACAATCCGATCCTGATCGAACGGCCGATCGTTGTGACCGATGGCAAGGCCCGGCTCGGCCGCCCGCCCGAGCAGGTACTCGACCTGCTTTGATCGACCGAACCGCAAAGCACCCAAAGCTCCAGCCAACGCATAAGCGGAAGGTCCAGACGTGAAAATTTGTATCGTCGGCGCCGGTGCGATTGGCGGATTCCTGGGCGTGCGGCTGGCCGAGGCCGGCCATGAGCTAAGTTTGTTGGCGCGCGGCGATCATCTGGCGGCAATCCGCGCCAACGGCGCAAAACTGATCGACGAACGCGGCGAGACCGTCGTCGAGGTCGCCGCCTCCGACGACCCGGCCGATTTCGCGCCGCAGGATTATGTCATCGTCACCTTGAAGACACCGTCGCTGCCGGCGGTGGTTCCGACACTGGAACCGCTGTTGGGCGACGATACCGCCGTCGTCACCGCCACCAACGGCATCCCGTGGTGGTTCTGCGAGCATCTCGACGGACCGCTCAAGGGCCGCCGGCTAACGACGATCGACCCGGAGGGCCAGCTGGCGGCGGCGCTGCCGAGCGAGCGCATCATTGGTTGCGTCGTTCACGCCGGCGCGTCGGTCAGCGCGCCCGGCGTGATCAAGCACGCGGCGGGTGGCCTGTTCATCGTCGGCGAACCCGACGGCCTCACCAAGCCGCGCACGACCGCCCTCGGCGACGCCATTACCGGCGCCGGATTGGCCGGGCAGGTCACCGACGCGATCCATCAGGAAATTTGGCTCAAGCTGATCGGCAACATGGGCATGGGCCCGGTATCGGCGCTGACCAAGCTCACCCTTTCGGGCATCGCCAACGATCCCGATGCGCGATCGATCTCTGTCGCGATGATGAACGAAGCGATCGCGATTGGTGAGCGGATCGGCTTGCACATGGAGATGTCGGCCGAAGAACGGGTCGATCTGGGCGCCCAGCTGGGCGATTTCAAACCGTCGATCCTGCAGGACCTGGAAAAGGGCCGGCCGATGGAGATCGACGCGCTGATCGGCGTCGTCGCCGAATTGGGGCAGCTCGCCGAGGTGCCGGCGCCGACCATCGACACGGTGCTCGCCCTGCAGCGTGCGCAGGCTCGTTCCGCGGGCCTCTACTAAGTGGACGAGACACCGCCGCGCCCGCCATCCATCATCATCCTGTTTGCGATGATGTTCGCCAGCCAATTGGCGCTGACCATCTACCTGCCTGCCGTGGTCGATATCGCGGGCGATCTGGGCACCTCGGTGGAGCAGGTCCAGTTCATCATTCCTGCCTATCTGGGCGCTTTCGCGATCATGCAGCTCGCTGCCGGACCGTTGTCGGACGCGTTCGGCCGGCGGCCAGTCATCCTCGGCGGTCTGGCACTGTTTGTCGTCGCCAGCGTCGTCTGCGGGCTTGCAGGCAACCTCGGAACCCTGCTGGTCGCGCGGTTTTTTCAGGCCATGGGCGCCTGCACGACCATCGTCGTCGGCCGCGCCATCATCCGCGACGGCGCCGAAGGCAAAGCGGCCGCCCAGGCGATGTCCTACATCGGCATTGCCATGGCCGCGGGACCGTCGATCGCGCCGTTCGTCGGCGGCTTTCTGGTCACCTGGTTCGACTGGCGGGCGACCTTCTTCGCCACCAGCCTGGTCGCGCTTGGCGCGTTGGTCGCGGCGGTTCCCCGATTCGTCGAAACCTTGCCGGCCGCGCTGCGCCGGCCACCCGACGTCGCCGCCATGCTGCGAAATTATGTCGTGCTCGCCGGCAACCGGCGGTTCATGGGCTACAGCCTGACCATTTCGTTTCTCACCGGCACCTTTCAAACCTTCATCGTCGCCGCGCCGATCATCATGGTCGACCAGATGGGGGTGACGCCCGAGCTGTTCGGCTTCTACGTCATGATCGTGCCGGCGACGTTCATGGTGGCGAGCTATATCACCGGGCGATTGGGCGGCCGGGTGCCGCTCGACTGGCTGATCGCCGCCGGCTGCATCATCGCGATCGCCGGCGGATTTATTCAGCTGGCGTTTGGTATCACCGGCAGCAGCACGCCGATTTCGATCCTCGTCGCCATTCTGATATCGAACTTCGGCACCGGCCTGGCCTTCGCCAATTGTTACGCCCAATCGCTGAGCACGGTCTCGCCCTCTATCGCCGGCGCGGCGTCGGCGCTGACCGGGTTCATCCATATGGGCTGGGCGTTCTTAATTTCGCTCATGCTGGCCAATATCGACGCGATCGACATGATCGATCTGGGCGTCTCGCAAACGGCGACAACGCTGGTCTCGGCGACCGCCTTCTTCGTCCTCGTGTGGTGGGTGCGGGAGCGGCAACCTGCCATATGAATTGGCGTTATTCTTTGACTGCCAAACCGGCCGCCTCGATGCCGGCGATCGCGCAGATTTCGTCGTTATCCGAGGTATCGCCGCTGATCCCCACTGCGCCAGCCACGTTGCCGTCGCGGTCAGCAATCAGCACGCCGCCGGCGACCGGCACAAAGCGCCCGCCCGACACCGCGGTCAACGCGTCGCCGAAATGCGGCCGCCGCGTGACCGAGCCTTCCATATCGCGCGACGAGCGCCCCATGCCCAGCGAACCCCAGGCTTTGCCGAAGGCAACCTCGAAGCGCATGATGCCGCTGTGGTCTTGCCGCTGCGCCGACACCAGATGGCCGCCGTCGTCGAGGACCACGATCGTCAGCGGCTTCAACCTAAGCTCGCTGGCTTTTTCGAAGCCCACTTCGATAATCTTGTTGGCCTGCGCTAGCGTGACCTTCGCCATGGCGCGCGCCTCCCTTGTCGATTGATATTGACGGCACCCTAGTTGGCGAAGAGAGTGGCGCCAACTCGCAAACGCGGGAGATCTGGCGATTCGTATGGCCTGCGTGATATCGACACCGCCGCGCTGTGCCGCCTGTATGAAACCATTGGCGCGGCGCAGCGAAAACCGGCACAAGGATAAGAGCGCGCGAGGATAACGCAGCAATGAATGAACCGATCTATCAAGGCTACGACGCGGCGGCCCTGTACGCCCAGTACAACAACCGCGGCATGGTGCCGAATTTCCAGGACTTTGCCGACGATTTCGCGCGCCGCAGCGAGGCAGTGCGGGCATCGGACCTGGCGATGGCGCTGGATATCGCCTACGGCGACCGCGCGGCGCAGCAGATCGATCTGTTTCTGCCCGACGCCGACAAGCCGCCGCTGCACGTCTTCATCCACGGCGGCTACTGGCAATGGAACAACCGCAAGCCCTACGCCTTCGTCGCCGATCAGCTGGTGCCGGCCGGTGCGGCGGTCGCCACTGTCGGTTATCCGCTGTGTCCCGAGATCGGCTTTCGCGAGCTGTGCGACAGCGTGCGCAGCGCGATCGCCCATTTGTGGCGCCACGCTGGCGAGCACGGCTACGACCGCGACCACATCCACGTCTCCGGGCATTCCGCCGGCGGCCATCTGACGGCGCTAATGGCGGCGACCGACTGGCCGGCGTTCGACAGCGATCTGCCGGCCGATCTGATCAACAGCGCCATTCCGATCAGCGGGATTTTCGATTTGGAGCCGATCCGCCATACGCCGATCGGCGATCCGCTGGGCCTCGACGCCGCCGCAGCGCACGCCTTGTCGCCGCTGTTTCTACCGGCGCACGTGGCGGGACCGGTCACTGTCACCGTCGGCGGTGACGAGAGCGACGAGTTCCACCGCCAGGCCGACGCCTACTGCAGCTATCTCAGCGCCGCGGGCGTGAGCGCCGATGTGCTCGACATCGCTGGCAAGCACCACTTTTCCGTCGTCGCCGAGCTCGCCGTCCCCGACAGCCCGCTGTTCACGCGCGCGCGCGACCTGATGGGCCTGTAGCGACCGTCGCGATGCCGGCCGAGGCTGCCCCCACCGCCACCGCAGACGCCTGGCAACGGGTCTCGGTTGTCGTCGTCACCCACCATAGCGGCGCCGTCATCCGGCAGTGTCTCGAGCCGCTCGGCAAAGCGGCGCAGATCGTCGTCGTCGACAATGCCAGCGATGACAACACCCTCGATATCGTCGGCGAGGTCGCGCCCCAATGCGACGTCCTGCGTAACCAAGTCGGCGCCGGCTATGGCAACGGCGCCAGCCAGGGCCTCGCGCTTGTGCAGACCGAATTCGCCCTGCTCGCCAACCCCGACTCTGTGGTTTCCGACGCGACGCTGGCGCACCTGGTCGACGCCGCCGACGCGTTTCCCAACGGCGCTTTGTTCGGCCCCACCGTGATCGGCCCC
>JBFKGW010000196.1:0-5629 GCA_041633145.1 Alphaproteobacteria bacterium | reverse complement strand
GTTGGCTCGACATTTTTCGGCGACGTTCGTATCCCCCATCGCCATTAAAATGCCGGTTTCTTCGTTTATGCAGGCTTTGGCGCCATTAACGCGTCCGTCGCCGGTGTGAAGTCGACCGCAATAAAACCGCGTAGGGGGTGCCATGACTCGAATTTCGGTTTTCCCGGATAGACATTGCTGCGTCGAATTAAGTAGACGGTATCGTGCGGGTATGCTGACGCTTCGCCTTCGGGCAATCCGTGCCGTTGGGCGAAGTTAGGTAGTTATTACTCGCAATATTAGAATAGAACAATACAAAAGATCGTTTTATGGAGCTTGTAACAAGCACAAAAGCGGCGAAACTTCTCGGCGTGAGCACCTCGACGCTGAAGCGCTGGGCCGATCAGGGACGGCTGCGGTTCGTTCTGACCGCCGGCGGTCACCGGCGGTTTGACCGCGCGGAATTGGCGCGCTTTCGCAGCGGCATGCGCGACGAAGTGCAAGACCACGAAGCACGCCTGCTGGAACTGCTGATGTTCGAACCGAACCCCAGCGCTATTCAGCCCTCACTGCTGGAGGCGCGCAATTTTCTCGGCAGCTGGTGGCGCACCGCCGACATGCTGGGAATGGTCATCGAAGAAATGGGCAAGCGCTGGGAAAGCGGCGAATGCGATGAGGCGACCGAGCATTTTGCGACCCATATGCTGGAACAGGCACTGACCATTTGCGGCGGCATGCTGCCGATCCCACCGGCATCGCCGTATTGCCTGCTGGCCAACGTCGAAGGCGACCACCATGTGCTCGGATTGTGCCTATTGGAGCTGAGCGCCCGCGAAACTGGCTGGGCGACCAAGTGGCTCGGCGCGCCAACTTCGACGGCGATGCTGACCAGCGCCATCGCCGAATTGCGACCGGCGGTGGTCGCGGTTTCCGCCTCTAGCTTTTCTCGCGATGCCGACGTGCTGGCAGCGCACGCGGCAAAGATCTCAAAGGCGTGCAAAGACACCGGCAGCCTTCTGGCGTTCGGCGGCAAAGGCGCCTGGCCGAAGCGGCCGTCTTATGGCGAGCGGCTAAGCAGTTGCGGCGAATTCATCGCCGTCTTGCGGCAGGCGGCAGAGCCCATGGGTACGGAAGCGGCCTGACGCGGTTACCCTTGCCCGGTCCGCCGATGGCGGGGGCAATCATGAAATTGTAAAGTAAAACTTCTCGCCGCACCGGAGAGGTCTGACGCATGGGGTTTATTAAAAAACTCAGCCTGGCAACGGTTTTGATCGCCATTCTATCGGTCGGCCCGGCCGCAGCACAATCGGCGATCGATGCGTTCTCCGGCCGCTGGATCGGCAAAGGGATTACAGAAAATGTCGGCGACGCCGCCGGTGTGGCGTTCGCCGACCGGGATCTCGACGTTACCGTCAAGCCGACCGAACAGGGTTTTACGATTGTCTGGAAGACGTCGCGGACGACACGAAAAAATGGCGCCGACGAAGTGCGGCTGTGGTCGATAACGGTACCGTTTGTCGCAGCGGAACGGCGCGGGCTTTACCGTATGGGGTTTCCGACCGACCCGGTGGCAGGCACACCTTATATGTGGGCGCGCCTGGCCGATCGTACGCTGGTCGTCAACTCGATGACCATCTCCGATGAGGGGGTGCTCGAACAGCAACGCTACGTTCGTACCTTGCTGAGCGACGATGAAATGCAGCTGCGCTACACCCGTTCGCTTGATGGCAACGTTGTTCGTTCGGTGCTCGCCAATCTGCGCCGCGAGTGAATCAATCGCGCGGTGTCTTGATCGGTGTAGGGTGTATCCCGTCCTCTAGTGCCGGCTCAGTTGCCCAGTCCCTTTTCCTTCAGAAACGCCGCGACGGCGTCCCACAGGGTTGGTGAGCCGATGTCGGCATAGCGGTAGCGCGCGCGCACCGTCGGTATCGCCAGCTCGACATCCAGCGCGAGATCGATCGGCGTGCCGGCGACCACCAAATCGGCGCCGCTGGCGTTGATGGTTGCCGCCAAGGCGCGCGTCTGGGCATCGCTATAACCCATCGCCGGCAGGACGGCGCCGAGATGGGGGAACGCGTCATAGACCGCGGCAATGCCAGGCGCGGCACAGGTCCGCGGGTCGATGATTTCGGCCGCGCCGGCGGCGACCGTGGCGGCGTATCCGGCGCCGTAGGCCATGCCGCCGTGGGTGAGTGTCGGCCCGTCGTCGACCACGATGACGCGTTTGTCGCGGACGCGGTCGGGGTCGTCCAAAGTGACGGGCGAGCCGGCGCGCACGATCGCCGCATCGCTATTGAACCGGGCGATGGTCCGCTCGATTGCGTCAATATCGGACGCATCTGCGGTGTCCGCCTTGGCGATGACGACGATATCGGCGGTGCGCAGGTTGACCTCGCCCGGCCAATACGAGGTTTCGTGTCCCGGCCGCAGCGCATCGACCAGGACGATGTGCAGGTCGGGCCGCACAAACGGAAAATCGTTGTTGCCACCGTCCCACAAGATGACATCGGCCTCGCGCGCCGCGGCTTCCAGAATCGGGGCGTAGTCGACGCCGGCGAACACCACCATGCCGGCTTCGATATAGGGCTCGTACTCCTCGCGTTCTTCGATCGTGCAGTCGGCCTGGTCGAGATCGTTGCGGGTGGCAAAGCGTTGCACCGCCTGCGCCGCCAGATCGCCATAGGGCATGGGATGGCGGATCGCGGCGGTGCGAATACCCGCCGCGCTCAACTGTTGCGCCAGGTGCCGCGCCGTCTGAGATTTTCCGCAGCCGGTTCGCACAGCTGAAACGGCGATGACCGGCTTCGGCGCTGCGAGCATGGTGGCGTCGGGACCAAGCAGGACAAAGTCGCAGCCGACCGCTTGGGCTCGGCTCGCCGCGTGGATGACGTGGTCATGGGGCACGTCGCTATAGGCGAACACCACCGTATCGACCTGCTGCTCGCGGCAAATTTTCTCAAGCTCGTCTTCCGGCAAGATCGGAATGCCGTCGGGGTACAACTCTCCCGCCAGCGCGGGCGGATAAGACCGGTCCGCGATCCCGGGGATTTGCGTCGCCGTGAAAGCCACAACATGGCACGCCGGGTCGTCCCGATAGACCATGTTGAAATTGTGAAAGTCGCGTCCGGCGGCGCCCATGATGACCACGCGCCGGGCGTCGCCAGCGTGGCCGCGATCGGTCGCGCCCGATTCAATGTCAGACATCTGCGCTTTCCTGCCTGGCTTTGTGTACTTCTGCGACGGCGCAAAGAAGGTACCGGCGGGCCACCGGCGGGTCGAATGAAAACTTGAACATCGAAGGCGATCGCTAATTCAGCGTCGAAAAGATGGCCGACCTTGCGGTGGAACGAATTGTCGCAAGGTCGGCCCGGTCAGATCGCTTTAGTTTTCGCCCTGTGGCGGCGGCTCGTCCTGCGGTATCTGCCGTTGATCACCGACGATATAAAACGCGCCCCGCTCGCCGGTGAACAAGCCCGGCCCCGGCCGAATTTCGCTGTTTGGTGTCACCTCCAGCGGCTGATAGCTGTCGCAGCCGGCTAGCGCAAGCGCGCCGGCCAGCAGCACATAAAACTGGATTTTCTGTCGCGTCATCAGACGGATCTCCCTCAGAATTTGAACCGGCCGCCGACCATCGACGCGAAGATGTCATCGAAATTGGCGTCGTTGCGGTCGAGGTCGTGCCAGCGCACGCCGACATAGAGATCGGCAGCCCAGTCATCGACGTTTTGCACGATGAAGCCGCCGATCGACTTAAATTCGTCGCCGTTCTGCGCCAGATCTTCGGTGCGGTGATAATCGACAGCGAGATTGGTCTTGCCGATCCGCGCCATCGCCGGCGCATCGTACCGTTTCCAATCGATGATATAGCCAAGCTTGGCGTACGCCGACCAGGGATCTCTGTCGCCGGTTTCCAGCTCATCTTGCCCGCCGGCCACGGTCAGGTTGAGGCCGCTGGCGTGGCGTACTGAATAGGAAGCGCTCAATCGGTAATCTCGGTTGTTATTGGGATCGGCATAGCCGGCCGCGCCGGCGAGGTCGAAATCGCCGAACCTGCCCGATTGGAAAATCGCCAGGTCCCATTGATCGTCAGCGACGTGCGATGCGGCAAGACTGACACCGTAAAATTTTGGCGTGTCGTAGCGCAGCCGGTCGTCGCGGCTCAGCCCGTCGAAGTTGGATGCAACGTTTTTGATCCGCGTCGACGACAGGGCGTTGGTGTTCTTGTCGAAGAACAACAATCCGCCGGCCATATCAGTGATGGCCGAATAGCCGACAACGGACGTTCCGGACAGATCGACTTCCGCGGTGTTGTTCGATGCGGTGTCGCCCTGCCCGACGGTCAGCTTGCCGTAGCTCGGCTGCTCGATGAAGAACTCGATCTTGCGTTCTTTGAGGCTGGCACTGGTGCTCTGGCTGTTCTGGTTAACATCGCCCGTCGAGTTGGATTCGAACTCGGCCTCGAGCACGGTGCCGGCGGTCCAGGAACCCACATCGGCTTCGCCGGTGAAGCGGAAACGGGTCGAACTGTTGTCGTTGTCGACGTGGAAAATATCGCTGCTGTCGCCATCGTCGGCGAACAACACGCCGCGGTTGATTTGTCCGGAGATGGCAAGCCTGACCTTTTCGCTGCCCGACGTAACGACAGGATCAGACGCCCCTTTGCTTGCACTATTTTGCGCCGTATCCATTGCCTTCTCAGCGGTCGACTGGGCTTTTGCCGCGATCGTCTCGGCTTCGGTCGATCTTTGTTCCAACTGGTCGACACGCGATTTCAGCGCCTGGATGGTCTCCATCTGGGCGTCGAGCTGGTCGGTTTGCTGTTTGAGCTGTTCTTGCTGCTGGGCGATGACCTGCTGCAACTGTTCGAGCAGGGCACGGTCGACCGCTACCGTCTGCGCCTTGGCCGAGACGACCAGCGGCGCCTGAATAACGATCGCCAGCGCAACAGCGAGCAGCAACCGGCAATGCGGCTTGGTTGTCATCTCTTTCTCCTTCGGTTGGCTAGCCAGGGCGATTTCGTTCATTTTCATTCGTGCGATTTGATCTGGCTGAACAGAATTGAGCATCCAAGATGGCGATTATGTTTGGCCACCAAATGACATAGCTCAAAAGAGGCTCGAAAAAGCCGGCCAGTTTAGTTTTCATCACGGCGCCAACTCCTCGCCCAAACCATCTTTCGGGCTTTCGCTGGCGGCCGCAGCGCGGCACACTTTCGATCATGAACGGTTACACGAAGTTGTGGGCTGCTTGCTGCGCGGTATTGATGGTGGCGCTGTTGCCATCGGTGGCGAACGGACAAGCCACGGTGCCGTCCTTCGAGCTGGAAGCACGCGATGTCGACCATCGCTATGCCGGCGGCTTTCCCTTCGTCGTCGGCGGCGGTGTCGCCGCCTTCGACTGCGATGGTGATGCGTTGCCCGAGCTGGTGTTCGCCGGCGGCACCACGCCGGCGGCGCTCTACCGCAATGCCAGCACGCCCGGCGGCAAGCTGGCGTTCCGGCTGGCGTCGGCAAAAGCGCTCGAACTGACCGACGTGGTTGGCGCCTATCCGGCCGATATCGACGGCGACGGGCGGACCGATCTGGCGCTGTTGCGGGTCGGCGAAAACGTTCTGCTGCGCGGCCTTGACGATTGCCGGTTCGAACGGGCC
>JBFKGW010000195.1:0-5642 GCA_041633145.1 Alphaproteobacteria bacterium | reverse complement strand
GACGAAGTGCCGGTGCGCGCGACGCAGTTCGACCTGTCGCGGCAGGCTTCGCTGGGCATAACTCCGCGCGGCCTCGACGATATGCTCGACGGATTGGTCGGAGAACTTCGTCGGCGCGAAATGATCTAGCGCCGTCACCGCGCCGCTGCGCCGCCAAGCAATAATCTCTTAATAGGCCGGGTACAAAATACGCTCGGATAAGCGCTGCCGACTTGTCCGGCCCACGGCAAGCGGTCTCTGAATCGAATGGTAAGCGAGGACATCACAGCCTACGGAAGGTGGATTCGATTCGCCTGGATTCGCGGCTGCTTCCGTGTCCGGCGCGCGCTATTGGAGTGCACCCCCTGAAAAGACCGAATTTAACCCGAGGCGGACGTCGGGTAGTCAGGGGTCCGACCAAGGTGGTCGCGCGGGCGATTAAAACCTTTAAATTGCGTTGGGCGACGCCGAAAGTTTTGGCTTCAGTGCGACAACACGAGCGTTTCTCCACCGTCCCGATTCAGGTGGCGGTCGGCCCAAACCAGCGCTGCGGCAAACAGGTCGGAGCCGATCTGGGCGCGGAGTAGATCAGCCATCTCGTCGAGCGCCGCTTCCAGCGCGCTGGCGTGGTCGTGGCGCCCATGAGCGGCAAGAAATCGCGCGCCTGCGCGCCCGTGCAATACATTTAGTGCCGCGATGCGTGCGCGCACGAGATCACCGTCAGCTCCGCTAGTTAAATATTCTTCTTTGACTGCCACGTTGACCGTCTCCCACGAATGTATGCCCAGATAATGTGTTATGAAATTTTAACACACAACATGTTGCGATTCTATCGGGGGATTGATTGTGGATAACGGACACGGATTCGGCGCACGTCGAAGAGTTCGTCAAGGTATACTAACCGAGCATTGGTCGGACCAAAGTAAATCGGAATACCGATCCAATTGGGGCGAAATTCAATACAGAATTGGTTATTTGCGGGGCACCCAGTGGAATGAAAGATCAGAGGAGATTTCCATAATGGCTGGAACTGCGACACGTAATCCGAAGCCCGCGGCACAGAAAACGGGAATGCAAGATACATCTGCGCGAACGCAAACAGAGGTACCCTCCCCGTTCGACTATACGGAGGTCTTTGCCCTTGCCTCCGCGAATGTCGACGCCTTTGTGGGCGCAACCGAAGCCTGGTTGCGTGGTTTAAAGGCGATCAACGAGGAGTTGGTCCAGTTTGCAGACACCCGCATGCAGGCGATCAATACGACAGCGCGCAGCATGGCGGAAGCCGACGACGCCAACGCGCTGACTGACGTCTCCTTCGATTATGCGCGCAACGCTGCCGAAGAATACTTCGCCGAGACCGCCAAGGTGGTGAACCTGACGGCTGACCTTGCGCGCGACAGCTGGATACCGTTGCAAGAGCACTGGCGCGCCGGCCTGAATAATAAGTCCGGCAGCAAGTGACATTCGCCGGGCTACCATTAGATGTCCGTAGTGCGCTGAAGAAATGAGTTGGTTGCAGTTGTCGATCGTACAGGTCGGCAGGTGGAGAAGCTTTTTTTATTGACTGAGCCGGGCCGTCAACGTGGGTCGTTGATACTAGCGCATCGCACAGGATTATTTAGATAGGCGGGGTCGACACTGTGGTTGGCCGATGGCGGGCTGGTCAATGCTCGACCAGACGGTTAACCCATCACAATACACTCCATCTTTCCGGTTTAGATAAAGTGTTGCGTCGATCGGTTAAGTGCACCGGCGAATAATGGACATAAGAGCTTCGAAAGCGGAAGTTCGAAGCATCTTTAAGGCTGATTCGGAAAGTTTGAGCGCTACGCGAAGCGGGGCGCGATTTCGTCACCGAACAACGTCAGCGAGCGCTTCGATTCGTCGTAGTTCAAATCGCCATAGGCGAACCGGCAGACGAAATAGTTCAGGCCGGCGGCGTCGACCTGGCGGGCGATTTCTGCCGCCACGGTGTCCGGCGACCCGGCGATGATCGCATCGCGGCTGCGCGCTTCGTCGAAATCGGCAGAATAGGCGGCAGGTTCCTGGCCGAAGTGACGCCACAGCTTGGCGAAACTGTCGTACCACACGGCGTAGGCCCGCCGGGCGATTGCCTCCGCCGCGGCGTCGGTCTCGGCGATATAGACGTGGCGGGCGGCGCCCATTTTGGGCAGCGCCACCGCGTCGCCGTGTTTTTCCTGCCACGCGGCGCGGTAGTGGTCGGTCGCTTCGCGGGCGATTGGGCACGGCGCGTTCGAGATAATGTTGATACCCTGCTCGGCCGGCCATTTGGCGCCGTGCGGCGCCGCGACGCCGTACCAGATCGGCGGATGGGGTCGCTGCTTGGGGGTCATGGCCATCGGCACCGCGTCGTAGGCGAAATGGTCGCCGGCGTGGCTCAGTTCGGGATGGGTCAGGCCTTTGATCAAGACCTCGAACGCCTCGACGTAGATCGCTGGCGCGGTCTCCGGGTCGACACCGAAATAGGCGACCTCGAACGGCGAGATGCCGCGCCCGACGCCGAACTCGAAGCGGCCGCCTGAGAGCTGGTCGAGCATGCAGATTTCCTCGATCAGGCGCAGCGGATCGTACAGCGGCAGGCAATACACCATAGGGCCGAAGCGCAGGTGCGTCGTGCGCTGGGCAACGGCGGCGAGGAATACGCTGGGCGAGGGCGCCAGCCCGAGCGGCGTGGCGTGGTGTTCGGCCAGGTGGTAGGTGACGATACCGGCGGCGTCGTAATCGGCGATCAGCTGCAGTCGGTCACGATAGACTTGGCCGAACGCGACGCCGGGCCGCTGGTCGAGATGATCGAAAACGCCAAATTGCATCGCCGGAGTTTGCCCTGCTGAGCGTCAATCGATTGCTAGTTGATGAGCTATCGGCTCAGGATTTGACGCAACATCGCCTGCCGGTCACGCGATCCGACCGTGGCAGTGCTTGTACTTTTTACCCGATTCGCAGGGGCACGGGGCATTGCGCGCGACCTTGCCCCAGGTCGAGGGATCGTTGGGATCCATCTGGTCGCCGCGCGCGTGGCGCACCGTTTGCGGTTTTGCCAGGACATCGGCTTCGGCGCCTTCGCCGGCGTCGGCGAACTGGCCGACCGAGGCGTGCTGGGTTTCGATTTCCTGTGGCGCTTCGGGCTCGGGGATCGCCTCGGGCACGTTGACCTGAATCTCGATGTGGCTTAGCAGCGCGGTCACGCCCTCGCGCAGGCGGTCCAACATATCCTGGAACATGTCGAAGGCTTCCCGCTTGTATTCGTTGAGCGGGTTCTTCTGCCCGAACGCCCGGAGACCGATGCCTTGGCGCAAATGGTCGAGCCGCAACAGGTGATCCTTCCAGTACTGATCGAGGATTTGCAGCAGCAGGTTCTTCTCCGCCATGCGCATCAGCTCGGGCCCGAACTGGGCGGTCTTGGCCGCCGCCTTCTCATCGACCAGTTTGCGCAGCCGTTCGAGTATTTCCTCGTCGGCGATCCCCTCTTCCTTCGCCCACTCGGCGATCGGCGCATCGATGCCGAACAAGCGCATGATCTCTTCGTGCAGCAGATCGGTGTCCCACTGTTCGGCGAAGGCCTTCTCCGGGATGCAGCGTGCCACCGTGTCTTCGAGCGTCTCGTCGCGCATCGCTTCGATGGTTTCCGACACGTCGTTGGTGCGCATGAGGTCTTTGCGTTGCTCGTAGATGACCTTGCGCTGGTCATTCATCACGTCGTCGTATTGCAGTAACTGCTTGCGGATCTCGAAGTTGCGCGCCTCGACTTTCTGCTGCGCCTTCTCCAGCGCCTTGTCGATCCACGAATGGACGATCGCTTCGCCCTCTTCGAGGCCGAGCTTCTGCAGCATGGTGTCCATGCGCTCGGAGCCGAAGATGCGCATCAAATCGTCTTCCAGCGACAGGAAGAAGTGCGAACGGCCGGGATCGCCCTGACGGCCGGAGCGGCCGCGCAGCTGGTTGTCGATGCGGCGGCTTTCGTGGCGCTCGGTGCCGATGATTTGCAGGCCCCCGGTCCCCAGAACCAGAGCCTTGCGCTCGGCGACTTCGGCTTCGATCTTGTCGCGGATGCTTTGAATCTTGGCCGGGTCCTCGATGTCGGCGGTTTCTTCGGCGACCCGCATCTCGATGTTGCCGCCGAGCTGGATGTCGGTGCCGCGGCCGGCCATGTTGGTGGCGATGGTTACCGCACCCGGTTCACCCGCCTGGGCAATGATCTTGGCTTCCTGCTCGTGATAGCGCGCGTTCAAGACGTTGTGTGGGATCTTCTTCTTTTTCAGCTGCGCCGAGACCTGCTCCGACTTGTCGATCGACACGGTGCCGACCAACACCGGCTGCTGGCGTTTGTGGCAATCGGTGATGAGGTCGATGATGGCGTTGTACTTTTCGCCCAGGGTCCGATAGACCTCGTCGTTCTTGTCGTCGCGGATCATCGGCATGTGGGTGGGAATGTCGATGACGGTAAGGCTGTAAATTTCCTCGAATTCGCCGGCCTCGGTCATCGCCGTGCCGGTCATGCCGCTCAGCTTGGGATAGAGGCGGAAGTAGTTCTGGAAGGTGATCGAGGCCAGCGTCTGGTTCTCGTTCTGCACCGAGACCTTTTCCTTGGCCTCGAGTGCCTGGTGCAGCCCATCGGAATAGCGCCGCCCTTCCATCATGCGGCCGGTGAACTCGTCGATGATGACGACCCGGTCGTCCTTGACGATGTAGTCGGTGTCGCTGCTGAACAGTTTATGCGCGCGCAGCGCCTGGTTGACGTGGTGCAGCGTGCTGACGCTGGAGATGTCATAGAGGCTGACGCCGGGCTCCAATAGGCCGTTCTCGGCGAGCAGTTGCTCGGCGTGCTCGACGCCCTCGTCGGTCAGGGTAATCGCGCGGGCCTTTTCGTCGATCTCGTAATCTTCCGCGACCAGTTTGGGGATGATGACATCGACCTGGCGGTAGGCTTCCGAGGAATCCTCAACCGGACCGGAAATGATCAGCGGCGTGCGCGCCTCGTCGATCAGGATCGAGTCGACTTCGTCGACGATGGCAAAGTTGAAGTCGCGCTGCACCATCTCGTCGAGATGGAACTTCATATTGTCGCGCAGGTAGTCGAAGCCCAGTTCGTTGTTGGTCGCATAGGTGACGTCGGCGGCGTAGGCGTCGCGGCGCTCCTCGTCAGACATGCCGTGCACGATGGTGCCCACCCGAAGGCCGAGAAACTCGTAGACCTCACCCATCCAGGCGGCGTCGCGTTGGGCCAGATAGTCGTTCACCGTGACGACGTGAACGCCCTTGCCTTCGAGCGCGTTGAGGTAGACCGGCAGGGTGGCGACCAGGGTCTTGCCTTCACCGGTTTTCATTTCGGCGATCATGCCGTTGTGCAGCACCATGCCGCCCAACAGCTGCACGTCAAAATGGCGCTGGCCGAGGGTGCGCTTGGCCGCTTCGCGCACGGTGGCGAACGCGTCGACCAGTATGTCGTCGAGCGATTCACCGTCGGAAATGCGCCGGCGGAAGGCATCGGTGCGCGCACGTAAATCCGCGTCGCTCAGAGCCTCCAAATCCGGCTCAAGCGCGTTTATGGCATCGACGCTCTTGCCTAGCTTCTTGAGATACCGTTCGTTGGCCGAACCGACCATTTGCTTGACGAGATTGACTACCATCCGGCGAGATTGTTC
>JBFKGW010000194.1:0-5654 GCA_041633145.1 Alphaproteobacteria bacterium | reverse complement strand
GGTCCGCCGGCGATGAAGATGCACTTGGCGCGCGTGCTCACCGCGCGGGTGTTGGCGGAACTGGCGGCCTAACGGCGACGCGCGAGCACATCGAACGGACGGAAAGATCCATGGATAAAAACATCGACCTCACCCTCACCGTGAACGGCCAGGAAGTCACCCGCCGGGTGCCGGCGCGCACCAATCTGGTCGACTTCGTGCGCTACGAGCTGGAATTGACCGGCAGCCACGTCGGTTGCGAGCACGGCGTGTGCGGCGCCTGCACCATCCGCGTCGACGGCAAGATCGTGCGCGGCTGCCTGATGCTGGCTGCGCAAGCCGCCGGCGCCAATGTCGAGACCATCGAAGGCGTCTCCGACAGCAACGAAATCGCCGATCTGCAAAAGGCGTTTCACGAGCGCAACGCGCTGCAGTGTGGTTTCTGTACGCCCGGCTTTTTGCTGACCGCGCAGGAATTGCTGAGCGAGAATCCGGCGCCGTCGCGCGAGGAGATCCGCGCCTTCATTTCCGGCAATTACTGCCGCTGCACCGGCTACCAGGCGATCGTCGACGCCATCGAACGGGTCGCCGGCGAACGCCAGGCGGCAGAATAGTGCGACGTCGGGCACGAAACCCCTCACCTTTCATTATCAACCCAACAGTTATATCGGCCGCCCGGTACCCCGCCCCAACGCGCGGCGGTTGCTGCAGGGCCGCGGCAAATTCTAGAGCGTCATCCCGTGCGCCGTGATATCGCTTTCGTCGATGATGTAGCCGTTCTCGTCGAGCTTTAGTCCGGTTGACGCCGCGCGGTCGAGCACCGACTGGGCCCAATCGACATGGCCGCTATCAGCGCCGCCGACGATGCCGATCATGTAGGCGTGCTCGTCGCCGGCGTTGCGAAACCCGCGCATGACGCCTGGCGGTATCGAGATGCAGTCCATCGGGCCGATAATGACCTCTTCGTGGGCGTCGCCTTCGTTCCAGTAGACCGCCCAAGTGCCGGTCACCGGAATGAACACCTCGACCGTCGGGTGCGAGTACAACGCCGCGCCCTTGCCGGGCTCGGCGCCGATATAGGCAAGATTGAAATCCTGCGCGTCGGTGATCGCCGGTTCGGTCGTCGGATCTTCCGAAACACCGGGTCCGATAACGCTGTAGAGATCGCGCTCATGTTCGGGCAGGCGGGTATCGACGAACATTTGCGGATTGGGCTTGAGGTCTTTCCAGATGGCGACCCGCTCCAGCATGTCTGCCTTGCTCATGACTTTGATGTCGCTCATGGCTTCTCTCGCTATCTGTCGCTGTGTCTAGGAGTTCAGGAAAGTATCATTTTTCACGGCCGCGCGCTGCCGGGAATGACCTGGATCAATAAAAACGGCGGCGCGCCAGGGTGGGCGCACCGCCGCGATAATTCGGTCGCGATCGATCTATTAGCGCCAGTCGAAGCCGATTTGATGGTTAAAGTTGATGCCCGTGCTCCAGGTGATCGGCTCGGTCGCCAGTCCCGGCAAGATCCAGACCAGCCCCAACACAATCAGCATGAGAATCCAATAAGGGATCGAACCGGCAAAGATCTCCGACAATTGCACCGATCTATCGGGCACCGACCCTTTCACCGCATAGACCAGCAGCCCGACCGGCGGCGTCAGTAAGCCTGCCTCGATGGCGAGGATGCCCATGATCGCGAAGGCGTATTCGTTGTAGCCGAAGGCCTGAGCGATCGGCCAGAAGATCGGCACGGTAAGCAGGATGATCGAACCTGAATCGAGCAGCATGCCAAGGATCAGCCAGATGACGATCATCACCAGAATGGCAACGTTGGGATCGAAGCCGGAGCCGGTGATGGTATCGGTAATCAGGCCAACGATACCGCCGGTGGTCAGCAGCCGCGCGTACATCTGGGCGGTTAGCAGCAGGAACAGGATCGGCGCGATCACCTTGCCGGAATCGATAATCGCTTCACGGATACCGTCCCAGCGCACGCCTTTGATGAGGGCCAGGACCAGACCACCCAAGGCGCCAATGGCGGCGGCTTCCGACGGGGTGGTGAAGCCGCCCCAGATGGTGCCGAGGACGACGAAGATCAAAGCGATAACACCGCAGCCGCTGATGATTTCCTGCCCCGTCAGTCTGTCACCGCCCGCCGCTTCGACCGTAGGAGCGACCTCCGGCTTGATCATCGCGGTGCCCGAACTGTAGAGCGCCATCAGGGTTGCCAACAGGATGCCCGGCAGGATGCCGGCCAGGAACAGAAAACCGATCGAAATTTCGGTGACGATGCCCCAGATGATAAGCAGCACGCTGGGCGGGATCAGCATGCCCAGACAGGCGCTGCCGGCCACCGAACCGAGCGCGAAGCGGCGGGAATAGCCGGCCGAAATCATTTCCGGATAGGCCAAGCGGGAGAACGCGGCGGCCGAGGCCAGGCTGGTACCGGTGACGGCGGCGAAAATGGCGTTGCCGGCGACCGTTGCCACGGCCAATCGGCCCGGCACCCGCTTCATGGCGAAGTTCATCACCCGATACAAATCGGCGGCTGAGCCCGACCGGCTAACAAATTCGCCCATCAGCACAAACAGCGGAATAACCGCGAACACGAAGTTACGCAGCGCAAAGAACGACGTGCTGCCGACCTGGCCGGCGGCGAGTTCGTAGGCGCCAAACATCATCCAGGTGCCAACCAGCGCAGTGATGCCCAACGAGATGCCGATGTGGATTCCGATCACGACCATTACGATCAGCGCGATCAGCATCAATATGACGACTGTTGTCGGATCCATTTCCTTAACGTTCCCCTGCCGGTATTCCTGGTCGGTCCAAATTTTGCTGCCGCCAGAATTGTTTGTTTTCTTACTTTATAGCGGGTGTTCGACGTGGCTCCCCTCGACACCTTCCAATTCGTCTTCGTCCGAAATGGGACGCGTTCCGAAGAGGGCATGCCAGCCGAGCACCACATAGGCGATCAAAGAAATGGCGGCAAAGATGACGAGCAACGTGCGAACCGGATAGATCGGCACCCGGATCGACCCCTCGCCCTCGCGCTCATCGACTTCCCAGCCGATTATCATGTCTTGCCAGCCGCCGACCATGATCGAATAGAAAAACCAGATGCCCAGCAAAGCGACGATCAGGTCGATCGCGCGTTGACCGTAATCGCCCAAATTTTGATAGATCACCGCGGTGCGAAGATGGGCGCCGCGATAAATCGTATAGGGCATTTGCAGGAACAGGATCGACACCATCGAATTGGCGACGATCTCGATCGTGCCGTCGAACGGAGAATTAAAGAACGCTCGCCCCGTAATGTCGTAGAGAATAAGGAACGCCAGCGCCAACGCCCAAAAGGCAGCGATCGTGCTGCACACGCGCGTCACACTATTGATAACGTTGTCGACCATTAGCGTCCCTCCCAGGACTTTCGCCTACGCCCCGTTCTTGCCGAGCAAGCGCGACCGGCCTCCCTGTTAAGCCCGTGGCCGCTTTTGCGTGGTGAAAGGCAGCAGGGAACCTAGCAGAATCGCCACCGGTGTAAACTCTTGCAATCCCAATTTCGAGCACTCTTTCGCGCCCGTTTGCCTTAATCTGCTCACTTATTGGTGATTTTTTCGCCATGTTGGCCGGCGAGAAATAGCGGTATGTCGATATTCAGCCCACGTCCCGCAACGAAAGCCGCCAATACAAACAGTTACCGGTCATGGTTAAGAAGGCGGCACCCGCAGGGGTAGCGAAAAATTGCTCTTAGCGAGCCTAGCTTTTTTGCCCGATTCCTGCTTTGTTTCGGTCCGAATCAGCGGTCGCACGCCGAAACCGACGTAATAAGATCCGCTGTGGGTTGAGAACAGGAAGCTACTGCTAGAGGGAGACAACACGTGAAACTAAGTGAAAAATTAGTGACCTACGCCGCCGCAGGGGCGATCTCTGCCGGCATGGTGTTTTCGGCGTCGACGGCGATCGCCGATAACTTCACCTTGCGGATCGCCGCCGGCCATCCGGCGCCGCCGCTGTCGCCGGTCAACCAGCTACAGAAGACCTTCGTGCCCAACGTCACCAAGCGGGTAGCGGCGGAAACCGATCACACGGTGCGCTTCATCGAAGGCTATGGCGGCACCATCGCCAATCTGTTCGAAGTTCTCGAATCGACCCAGAAGGGCCTGGTCGATATCGGCGCCATGTGCTCGTGCTTCGAGCCGACCAAGCTGTTCGTCCACAACATCAACTATTTCACCCCGTTCATTTCGGGTAACCCGCAGATCATGGGTCCGGCAACCCGTCAGATCCATAGCGAATTCTCGTACTTCTCCGAAGTGTTCGACAAGTTCAACCAGACCTACCTTGGTGGCGGCGCGTTCGACGATTACGGCCTCGGCACCAAGTTCCCGTGGACCAAGATGTCGGAGCTCAAGGGCGTGAAGATCGGCGCCGCCGGCCCCAACCTGCCATGGCTCGACTACGCCGGTGCGTCGAAGGTGCAGACCAACCTGAACGAGGTCTACAACGCCCTGCAGTCGGGCGTGTATGACGGCATCGTCATCTTCCCGGCGCCGTATTTCGGCTTCAAGTTCGGTGAAGTGGCGAAATACTACACCACCATGGGCTGGGGTTCGGTGGCCGCCTATCCGATCTCGGTCAACAAAAACACCTGGGCCAAGCTGCCGGATTCGGTAAAGAAGATTATCAACGAAGAGATACGCGTTTACGAGCAAGCCGTTCAGGACGAAAGCGAGACCAAGTACACAACGGCGCTTGATAACTTGCGCAAGCAGGGCGTGACGGTGCGCGATCTCGGCTCCGAAGAGCGTAAGAAGATGGCCGTCGCCATCGAGCCCTGGGTCAATCAGAAGGCGCAAGAGTATGAAGACCTCGGCTTCCCGGGTAAGGAAACCTTCCGCCGGTTGATCGTCGTCGCCAAAGAAAAAGGCGCCACACCGGTGCACGAGTACAAGATCCAGTAGCTTTTAAGAGATCTACTAAAATTTAAAGGGCGGCCCTCGGGCCGCCCTTTTTTATGCCGATTACTAGTGCCAGTGTCAGTTGGTGGCGCCAATGCCCACGTTGCGGCCGCCGTAGCGGCGCAGCCGCAGATCGGCCTGTTCCTTATGGCCCCAAAAGCGCTCAATCTCGCACAGCCGCGAACAATAATCGCCCACTTCAACGCTCGCTTCTTCAGTAACCTGCTGGAAAGTGCAGGTCTTCATGAACTTGCCGACCCACAATCCGCCGGTGTAGTTGGCCGCCCCCTTGGTCGGCAGCGTATGGTTGGTGCCGATCACCTTGTCGCCGTACGACACGTTGGTCTCAGGCCCGAGAAACAGCGCGCCGTAATTGGTCATGTTGTCGAGGAACCAGCGCGGTTCTTCGGTCAGAATTTCCACATGTTCGTAGGCCAGCCGGTCAGCCTCGGCCAGCATTTCCTCGCGGTTGTCACAGAGGATGATCTGGCCGTAATCGTTCCACGCCACGCTGGCGACATCGGCGGTCGGCAAGATTTTGAGCTGCCGCTCGATCTCGGCTGGAATTGCTTCGGCTAGCTCGCGCGAGGTGGTGATCAGGGCCGCCGGCGAGGTCGGCCCGTGCTCAGCCTGACCCAGCAGATCGACGACGACGATTTCCGGATCCGAGGTGTGGTCGGCGACGACCAGGATCTCGGTCGGGCCGGCGAATAGATCGATCCC
>JBFKGW010000193.1:0-5677 GCA_041633145.1 Alphaproteobacteria bacterium | reverse complement strand
GCCGATCTCCAGCGTAATCGCGTTGGCGTCGCCGATCGGCAGGTAGCCGGCCATCGAGCTCAGACCCTGCATGCGGAAGAAGGCGAGAACATGGGTGGTCACCATGTCGGCGCCGCCGCGCGCCGCCATCTTGGCGGTGATGCCGGTGCCGCAGAAGGCATCAAACAGGACACCGTCGTTGGCCCGCATCGCCTTGAGCCGCTCGATGATTTCCGCGCGCGTAAACTGAGCCATATCACTGCCCCTCTAGTCGCCGGCTCAGCCGTTACGCCACTCACCGATCGTGTTGGCGAGCACACCGATTCCTTCGACTTCAGCCTCCACACGGTCGCCGGGCTGCAGCCAGCGATTGCCGTCGACGCCGCTTTCGATCGCCGTGCCGGCGCCGGTGCCCGAGCACAGAATATCGCCGGGCGAGAGATCGATGTACTTCGACAGAAACGCCACGCTTTCGGCGAAGTTGTAGATCATGTCGGCGGTCGACCAGTCCTGGCGCACCTCACCATTGACGCGCAAAACGCAGCGCAGGTTATTGACGTCGTAGGGCTCGTCGACGACCACGCACGGCCCGCAGGCGTTGCCGGTATCGAAATTCTTCTCCAGCGCCCAGTTGAAAGCGCCGCGGTGGATCGGTGCCCCGACGCCCAGCCGGCCGTCGCGGATCGACAAGTCGTTCCACACGGTGATGCCCCAGACCGAGAAATCGCTTTCCGTCATCAGCCGGCCGCCCGAGCGCAAAATCACCGCCACTTCGACCTCGTAGTCGAGCTTCTCGACACTCGCTTCCGGCTTGATCTCGGCTTCCGGACCGACCACGCTCTGCGGCATGATCAGGAACCCCCAGGGCGGCAGACCCTCGCGCTGATCTTTGAGGAAATGGTCTTCGGTAAATTCCTCGCCGGTGACCGCCTTGAAGGCGTTGACGGCGTGGGCAGCGACGTTGGCGCCCAGCGCGATGATGCGGTTGCGCGGATCGGGCAGCGGCGCCACCAAGCGGACCGAAGATAGCGCTAAGGTCCCATCGACGCCGCCGTCGGCGGCCTGCGCGGCCACTTCGCCGAGCGGCTCGCGTGCCTCGTCCCAACGGGCGATCATGTCGTTCCAGCTGCCGCGCCCGTCGTCGGGCAGCAGTCGGGTGATCGTCTCAGCGCCGGCGGATCCAAGCGAGGCGCGCGCGGCGGCAATATCGACGACCTGATCGCCGACCAGGAGCCCGGTGGCCCCTTCATCAAAGCGTACCAATTTCATGCGATCCTCTCCTTATCCCCGTGGGCGCGCATTTATGACGCCTCGTCTTGATCGGCGCACCTTTGCGCGCCGCCATTCGTTGTCACCGACCCTTGTCGCCATTGCCTTCAATGTCAAGGCGAGCAATGCGGCGCGGCAACATTGGCGACTTAAAAAGCCCAGAAACTTTGGAACGCGCCCGCTAACCCATCAACTCATTAACGGGCGTTAACGAATTGTCGCCGTCATCTTAAAGGTCCGTTGATAAAGTTGCTGCATGGTCGGGTACCGCGCCACTCCTAATACGTGATTTCATTAGGAAATCCGCAACTGCGGACGGCGCATGCGTAAGTAAGTTGGGCAGATGGAGGGTCCGATGGACCGCTTGAAAGAGGAACTTGACGGTCTTTCGCGCTACATTTTGCGGGTCCGCCAGGAGGTCGCGGCGATCGACCGGCCGGTAAAACCAACCGAAGACTTCGAAAGCATGGGCGATCAAATGGTCGCCGTGGTCGAAGCCACCGAAGCGGCGACCAACTCCATCATGGAAGCGATGGAAAACAACGGCAAGATCATCGCTGAGCTGCGCGAGAAGATCGACGATCCTGACCAGCTCGCCCTATTGGATAAAATCGTCGAAAATGCCAACAACGTGTTCGAGGCCTGCGCGTTTCAAGACATAACCGGCCAACGGGTCGGCCGCGTCGCCAAATCGATCACTTATGTCGAGGAACGGGTCGACTCGCTTAAACATCTGCTCGGCGAACAGGAACTGGCCGAACTCGAAGTCACTCCCGACGAGATCGACAGCGACGAAGCATTGTTGAACGGCCCCCAGTTGAACGGCCAAGGCCTCTCGCAGGACGACATCGACGGTCTGTTCGACTGATCTATTTTCCCGCTTATCCTTGTACGAACCGGCGTTCCCCGGCGAGTCCGGTCGCGGTTAGCTCGATTCACCCGGCAGCTTAGGTTTCACGAGCTGCCAGTCTTCACCCACGGCGGCGATGCAGGTGACGCCATTGGGATTCGTCACCAGGATGGTCCAGGTGCCGCCGGCCGAAATGAGCAACTCGACGACGTTGCCGGACGAGGCCAAGCCGCTGGCCACGGGCTCCTCGTCATAACCGTTATGGAGCTTTGCCAGCAGGCTTTTGCGCATATCGCAATTTGCCTGCGCATGGGCGGGATTACCGCCGACTGCGGCTGAAGCCAGAATTGCCAGTGCGGCAACAAAGCCGATAAGTATTGCTTTCGCGGCCCACGGGGAACGGATAAATATTCGCGGGCGAATATTTTCAAGCGCCGCCATAAAATACAAAGAATCACAATGCGATTCGCGTCGTCAAGCAATAAATCCAAATTATGCTGGTTCGGCGGATGAAATATTCGGTTTTCACGGATCATATCGCCGGATTAGACCGTCGTGCCCAGGTCACTATACTGCTAAGTAGAGTTGCGCCGCCGCCCCGGCGGTTACAACCTTTCAAAAAAAGCCAGGCGGTGCCGAGGAGACGCCAATGAAGATCACCAATATCGAAACGTCGACGCTCAACGTGCCGAACAGCGCGCCAGTGTCCGAGTATTATCCCACCAACACCTATGTCGTCGCCCGCATCGAGACCGATCAGGGTCTCGAAGGCCTCGGCTACACCATGTTGATCGGCGGCTTCGGCGCGCGCGCGGTACGCGCCTATCTCGAAGAGAGCCTGATCCCCTCGATGATCGGTGAGGATCCGCGCGATGTCGGGCGGTTGTGGCAGAAGATGTACGAGAACGATCGCGGCATCCGCAAAAAGGGCGTGCCGGTTTACGCCATCAGCGCCATCGACATCGGCCTTTGGGACATCCTCGGCAAGTCGATGGACCAGCCGGTGTGGCGCCTGCTCGGCGCCCACGCCGACCAGGCGCCGGTCTATGGCAGCGGTGGCTTTTTGCCGTACAGCGTCGACCAGCTGATCGCCGAGGCGGAAGGCTTCCGCGCGCTCGGCTGCCGCCATTATAAATTCAAGATCGGCCGGCCCGACCTGATGGAAAACGTCGAGCGGGTGCGCGCGGTACGCGAAGCGCTCGGCGACGACATGGAAATCCTGGTCGACGTCAACCAGCGCTGGGATGTCGCCACCAATATCCGCATCGCCAAGTTGCTCGAACCCTATACGCTTTATTGGTACGAGGAGCCGGTGCTGGCCGACAATATTGCGCAATGCGCCGAAATCGCCCGGGCGATTGCCATCCCGGTGGCGACCGGCGAGAACGAATATACCCGCTACGGCTTCCGCGACCTGATCGACGCCGGGGCCGCTCAGTATCTCAACCCCGACATCCATCGCTGCGGCGGCTTTACCGAGATGATTAAAATTTGCCATCTCGCGGCGGCCTACGACGTCAAGATCGCGCCCCATCTGGTGCCGGAACTGTCGGTTCAGGTGATGGTCGCGATTCCCAACGGCGCGTTGGTCGAATACCTCGCCGGCAGCCCGGAAGATCTCTGGCAAGATCCGGTCGAAATTGTCGACGGCATGATGGCGCCGCCCGACCGTCCCGGGCATGGCATGGCGTTCAGCGCCGAGGCGATCAAGCGCTACACGGAATAAGTCTGTGAGAGCAGTATGTTTTCGTTGGCGTCATTGACGCGGGCGCGGCTGATCTATGTGCTGGACGGGCTTCGGCGGTTTTACCCGAACCAGACAACGGGACGATTTGACCATGTCGGTCATGCCGCACCACTCCCGGACGGCATCCGAATGTCCGCACTCGGCACAGCGATAAACCGTATCGCCACGGAAGAGCCGCAGCCGTTCACGACAGAAATAGTGACGGCAGCGCGCGCAGCGAAAATGGCCGATCAATGGCAGGTAAAAAAAGAATACGCCGATCAATGCCAGCAGAATAAGAAACAACGTCCAACGGTCCTTGGTCACCGCGTCGAACAGAGCGAGGCCGAGAAAGGCGACGCCCGGCGTCACCAGGTAGGCGTAACCGAACATCGCTTTGCGGCGGACCCTTCGCAGGTGCGCCGCCTTTTCCGCCGCCGTTTGCCCGGCGGTGCTCGGTATTATGGGCCGGTCTGTCTCGACGTGATCCATCAGGCTCCATCCATCGGCGTGGTCAGCTTCGCGCCTCGGCGATCGCCCGCCACACCCGTTCCGGCGTCGCCGGCATATCGAGATGCTCCACTCCCACCTCGGCCAATGCGTTCATGATCGCGTTCATCAACGCCGGCATGGCGCCGACCGTGCCCGCTTCGCCGGCGCCCTTGACGCCGAGCGGATTGCGCTGGGTCGGCACGTCGTTGCTGGCGATCTCCATGGGGCCGAAATTGTCGGCGCGCGGCATCGCGTAGTCCATGAACGAGCCGCTGAGCAACTGGCCACTATCGGGCTCGTAAGCGACCTGCTCCATCAGGATCTGCCCGACCCCTTGCGCCACACCGCCATGGATCTGTCCCTTCACGATCATCGGGTTGATCATCGTACCGACATCGTCGACCACCCAATAACCAACTATCTTCACATCTCCGGTATCGGGATCGATCTCGACCTCGCAGACATGGCTGCCATTGGGATAGGTATCGTGTTCGGGGGCGAAGGTGGCGGATTCGTAAAGTCCCGGCTCGACGCCCGGCGGCAGTTTGGCCGGCAGGAACGACGCCTTGGCGACTTCGCGCAGCGTCATTTCGCGGTCGGTGCCGGCGACGACGAACTTACCCTCGCGGAATTCGATGTCGGCGGCACTGGCCTCGAGCAGGTGGGCAGCAATGTCGGTCGCCTTATCGATCACCTTCTCGGCGGCGAAGTAGAGCGCCGAGCCGCCGATCACCGTCGAGCGCGAGCCCATGGTGCCCATGCCGAAGGCGACCCGGTCGGTATCGCCGTCGATCACCCGCATCTCATCCGGGTTCAAACCGAGCCGCTCGCCGACGATCTGCTTGTAGACCGTTTCGTGGCCCTGCCCCTGGCTCTTGGTGCCCATCAGGATGGTCGCCGTGCCGTCGGTGCTGAAGCGGATCTCGGCGAAATCGGGCGCCGGCGACGCCGCGCGCTCGATCGGATTGCCGATGCCGATGCCCCGCAGCTTGCCCCGTGCCGCGGCCTCCTCGCGTCGGCTGGCGAACTCGGCGTAATTGGCCATGCGCAGAACTTCCGCCTGGTTGGCGGCAAATTCGCCGCAGTCGTAGGTCAGCCCCAGCGCGGTTTTCACCGGCATGGCCTCGGGTGTGATCATATTGCGCGCGCGCAACTCGGCCGGATCGATATTGAGCTCGCGCGCGGCCTCGTCGAACATGCGCTCGATCACATAAGTGGCTTCCGGGCGGCCGGCGCCGCGATAAGGCGCAGTCTGGTTGGTATTGGAATGCACGGTCCGCACCGCGACGTGAGCGGCCGGTATGTCGTAGACGCCGATCAGAGTACCGACATTGGTGAAGGCGGCGAGCAGATTGCGGATC
>JBFKGW010000192.1:0-5744 GCA_041633145.1 Alphaproteobacteria bacterium | reverse complement strand
TCGAGATGTCGTAGAACAAAATCCCCGGCTTGGGGAAATCCTCAATGGTGCGAATGTGATCGCGTATATCCATACCGCAATTCCGCTTTGTTGGAGCGGCGATGCTAGCGGTCACATCCGGCGACCGCAACGCGCCATCATAGCGTTTTGGCAGCGCGACCGATTAGCGATACACGTGTATTTTCACTATTGCGAATCGATTTAAAGTTGTAGTTTAGTCCATCTATTTCAACGTTAGTATCAGTGAATCAATTGTTGCAAAATATCGCCAATCGGCTTTTTATGGGCGCAATAATTCGATCACAGGGATGCGAGACCCCCTCATGCCGGTGGAGTTTGACGCTAATGCTGACGAGCTAAATACGTCAGCGCATTTATTGAACTGCCTGCGCGAAATTTATGACGCGCTGAGCCCACAGCTGCAACGGGCCGCGAAGTATATTTTGGAGCGCCCAGATGAAATCGCCTTCACCTCGATGCGCCAGCTGGCGCAACGCGCCGACGTTCAGCCGGCGACGATGGTCCGGCTCGCGCAGAAGCTGGGACTGGACGGTTACGAAGCCTTACGCGACCCATTTCGCGAGGAACTGCGCCGGCAACCAAACGGCTATGGCCTGCGCGCCCGACAATTGCAGGCGCGTACGGGACGGCGCAGCGGTGGCCGGGCGTTGAACCATTTGGCCAGCGAAATGATAGCCGCCGACCGGGAAAATCTATCGTTGACCATGGAGGCGATCGGCGCGGACGGCCTGGCGGCCAGATCGACCATCCTCGCCGAGGCGCGCCGGCTCTACATCATGGGGCTGCGCAGCCTTTATTCCGCCGCCTTCTATACGCATTACGCGTGCTCCATGTTCCGCGATAATACGATTTTGCTCGACGGACCGGGCGGCACCTACGCTGACCGGATGCGCGGCATCGGCGAAGGGGACGCAATGCTGATCTTCTCGCTCGAGCCTTATTCCAGCGAAGTTATCCAGGCGGCGACATATGCTGTGGAACAGGGCGCCGACGTTGTTGCGGTGACCGACAGCCTGGTATCGCCCTTGGCAGCGCTCACGCCGCATCTGCTGTTGGTAGGCACCGACGGGCCGGCATTGTTCAAATCCATCGTGCCGGTAATCGCTGTCGCGCAGGCCCTGGTATCGCAGATGCTGGCGCAGGGCGGGCAAAGCGCGCTCGATGCGGTTGCGCGCAGCGAGTACCAACTCGACCGGTTCGAATCTTACTGGCCGTCCGGCATGATGCCGGAGGCCGCCGCCAAAGCGCGTTTCGCTTTGTCCGATCAGTCCGACGACACACCGGACATGCCGGAGTACCGAAAAGCGGACAAAATCGGGTCACCGCGCGAATAAGAATAAGCAACAAGAACAGCAAGAGTTAAAAAAATGTCCTCCGGTCCGCAGGACCAACGCCGCGCGGCGAACGTGCCAGCGCCGCATACCCGTGTGCTACATCGACACACGCACACCGATTTGCCGATTGCGGTGGGTGGCGAGGGGCCATATGTCATTGATAGCGGGGGCAAACGCTACCTCGACGCGTCGGGCGGCGCCGCGGTGTCGTGCCTGGGCTATAGCGACCCTGAAATTACCGCTGCGATCCAGGAGCAAGTCGGCAAACTGGCATTTATCCATTCGGCGTTTTTCACCAGCGAACCGATGGAGCAACTGGCGGACCTGATGATCGCTGGCGCGCCGGCGGGTCTCGATCGAGTCTATCTGGTCTCCGGCGGGTCGGAAGCAGTCGAGGCCGCGCTCAAGATGGCGCGCCAGTATTTTGTCGAGGTCGGTGAGCCGGCGCGGCGCCACTTCATCGCCCGGCGGCAAAGCTATCATGGCAACACGCTGGGCGCGTTGGGGGTGGGCGGTAACGAACCGCGCCGTGCGCCGTTTCATCCGATTATGACCGAGGGCCACTATGTGAGTCCCTGTTATGCTTATCGCGGGCGCCGCGACGACGAGGACGACAGCCAATACGCTGCGCGGTTGGCCGATGAGCTCGAGGCTAAAATCCTCGAGCTGGGCCCCGAGACGGTCGCCGCGTTCGTCGCCGAGACCGTCGTTGGCGCGACCAGCGGTGCGGTGCCACCGGTCGCCGAGTACTTTCGCCGGGTGCGCCAAGTTTGCGACAAGTATGGTATTTTGCTAGTGCTCGACGAGGTGATGTGCGGTGTTGGGCGGACTGGCACGCTGTTCGCCTTCGAACAAGACGGCGTCGTGCCCGATCTGGTCACGGTCTCTAAAGGCTTGGCGGCAGGATACCAGCCGATCGGTGCCGTGTTGCTCAGCGAAGACATTTTCCAAGCGTTTTTCCACGGATCCGGTTTCTTCCAGCACGGCCACACTTTCATGGGCCATGCGACGGCTTGCGCGGCCGCCATCGTGGTGCAGGAGAAACTGCAACATCCGCAGATGATGGCGACTGTGCGCCGCCTTGGGTCCTGCTTCGCCGATGGCCTGCACGATGCCTTCGACGACCATCCCCACGTTGGCGACATCAGAGGTCGCGCCATGTTTCGCGGCCTCGAACTGGTCGCCGATCGCGACACCAAACAACCGTTCGATCCGAACTTGCGAATCCATGCGCGCGTCAAAGCGGCAGCGATGGATAACGGATTGATGTGCTATCCGGCCGGCGGCACCATCGATGGGCAAATTGGCGACCACATTCTGCTGGCGCCGTCCTATATCGTATCCGAAGGCGAGATCGGCGAGATCGTCGCGCGCTTGGGCACCGCCATCGATGCGGCGATCGCCGGCGCAACCAGTTAGGCAACCACGGGCCGCAACGTAGATGCACACACACTACAGATCCTGGTTTTTTACCGCCTTGCGCCTTTTTGCGGTGCTGCTGGGCGTAACCGCAAGCGGGGCGCTGAGTGGAGTGCGCGCTGCTGACGGTGATACGGTTGTTATCGGCGCCGGCGCGGTGGCGGGGGTTTATTTTCCGGCCGCTGGTGCGATTTGCCGGATGATGAATAACACGCGCACAGGCGATGACCCGACCTGCGTCGTGGTTCCCGGCGAAGGCTCGAAAGTCAACCTCGAGGCATTACGCGACGGTCGCTTGGACTTCGCGATCGTGCAATCCGACTGGCAATTCTGGGCGCACAACGGTGCCGAATTCTTCGCCGATTCGACGCCGTTTTCTTCGCTTAATTCGGTATTCGCGCTGCACGCAGAACCGCTGGTGATCGCGACCCGCCGCGGCGCCGGCATCGAAGCTTTGGCCGACCTGAAGGGCAAGCGGGTGAGCGTCGGCGGTCCCGGGAGTGCCGCGCGCGGCATGATGGAAGATGTGCTGGCGACGCTCGGCTGGTCGATGTCCGATTTTGCCGAAGCGCACGAGCTCACGCCGCGGCAACAGACGGCGGCGCTGTGCGACAACAGTCTCGACGCGGCGGTGTACGCAGTCGGCAGTCCCTCGGCAACGCTGGCTGCCTTGACCGCGCAATGTGCCGTTTCAATTGTCCCGGTAAGCGGTGAGCCGATCGATAAGCTGTTGAGTGAGAAACCTTATTACCGCAGCGCGGCGGTTCCGGCGGCGGTCTACGCTGGCGTCGACACGGCGGTGCCGACGTTCGGCGTGGGGGCGACGCTGGTGACCCGCGCCGAGGTCGACGACGCGACGGTGGCGGCGCTAGTCGCCGCGGTGTTCGAGAATTTTGCCGCGTTTCGCGCGCTGCATCCGGCGCTGACCTGGCTCGACGCCGAACAAATGGCGCGCGACGGGCTATCGGCGCCGCTGCATCGCGCGGCAGCGCGGTACTTTGCCAGCAAGGAAGGTTCTTAGGTGATCACCCACAGATGCTACGAAGGTTGGAGCCGGCTAAAGTGACAGTAAGGCGAACTTGTGTGTAGGATTGACTACAAAGATACCCGAAACCGGTCATCGCACCGGACAATCGGTGAACAAGATAACAACGGTGAAAACAGGGCAAGAAGGAGAGAGCTAGTGTCCCATTATCGTAAAGGTCTATTGACGGTTGCCGCCGTGGCAGCCGTGGCGTTGGGCGCGTCGACCGCAGCCACAACGGATGCCCAGGCGCAATCGCGCGACATTCTGATCGGCGGCGGCTCGGTGACTGGCGTTTACTACCAGGTCGCGCTGCAGACCTGCCAGATCATCAACAAGCATGCCGGCGACAAGTACAACTGCGTCGGCCGTCCGGCGCTGGGTTCGGTGTTCAACGTCAACGCCGTCAACCGCGGCTTGCTCGACTTCGGCGTCGCCCAGTCCGACCGCAACTGGCAAGCGGCCAACGGCAAGGCCGACTGGGACGGCAAGCCGGTCGAAAAGCTGCGCAGCGTGTTCTCGGCTCATCCCGAGGCGGTGCTGTTGGTCACCCGCAAGGACACCGGCATCAAGACCGTCGGTGATTTGAAGGGCAAGACCGTCAATATCGGTAATCCCGGCTCTGGCCAGCGCGGCAACTCGATGGATCTGCTGCCGCTCTACGGACTTGATCCCGATAAGGACATCAAGGCAGAAGGCCTACAGCAGGGCGAAGCGTCGCGCGCGCTGGTCGACAAGAAAGTCGACGCTTTCATCTACACCGTCGGTATGCCGAGCGCGGCGATCGAGGAACCGGCCAATTCGACCGAAATCGACATCCTCGACATCAACTCCGACGCCATCAAGAAGTTCATTTCTGACAAGCCGTACTACGTGCTGGCCAAATACCCGGCCGGCATCGTCAAGGGCGTCGACGAGTTCGAGACCTACGCGGTGAAAGCCACGGTGGTCACCAGCGCCGACGTCGAAGATCAAGTGGTCTACGACTACGTCAAGACCGTGTTCGAGAACCTCGACGAGCTAAAAGGAACCCATGCGGCGTTCCGCATTTTGAAGCCCGAAGATATGCTGACGGGCCTGTCGGCACCACTTCATCCGGGTGCTATCAAGTACTACAAGGAACGCGGCTGGATGTAGCTTCGTTCTCTGCCGGGCGGCGCCATGTGCGCCGCCCGGTTTTAATTTAACTGCGAGGTATTTTCCGGGGGGTCGGAATGAGCGCAGACCAAACCGGTGCGGCAACCGAGAGCGGCGAACCGGCGCCCAGTCAAACTGCGGAAGACATCGTCGCCCAGGTCGAAAGCGGCCCCCGTAACCCCCGTAACCGCATCGCCGTCGGCGTCATCATCGTCATCTCGGTCGCCTGGTCGGTGTTTCAGCTCTATATCGCGCAGAGCCCGATCAACTCGTTCATTGCGCGGTCTTGGCATCTCGGGTTCGCGCTGGCCCTGGTGTATCTGGCCTATCCGGCCTACGACTATCACAACCCGCCGCGCTGGGTGCGCGGACTGCGCGCCGTCCTGCCATTTCTAAAATCCGCGCGCTCCAACCGCGAATATATTCCGATCCTCGATATCGCATTGGCGATCGTGGCTACCGCCGGCGCGCTGTTCATCTGGTGGGATTTCGACGGTATCATCGCGCGCCAGGGCTTGCCCAGCCAGACCGACGTGGTAATGGGCGTGATTACCCTGGTGCTGCTGCTCGAGGCGGCGCGGCGTTCGCTCGGGCCGGCGCTGAGTATCATCTGCATCGTCTTCATCGTCTACGCTTTCGTCGGGCCGTGGATGCCCGACATTCTGCGCCACCGCGGCATCCCGCTCGATTTCTTCATCAACGATATGTACATGTCGACGACCGGCATCTTCGGTGTGCCGTTGGGCGTGTCGACCAGCTTCGTCTTCCTGTTCGTGCTGTTCGGGGCGCTGCTCGACAAGGCCGGCGCT
>JBFKGW010000191.1:0-5794 GCA_041633145.1 Alphaproteobacteria bacterium | reverse complement strand
GCGCTCGCGCGACGGCGTGCCGGGCTGGGCTTCGGGCAGCGGGCTCAGGTCGACGCCGATGCCGCGGGCGAACACGTCGAAACTGGATAGCCGCGAAACGACACCGACGATCTCGGTGTATTCGGCGTCGCTCAAACCGTCGGCCAGCGCGGCTTCGTAGAACGCCTGGTCGACGTCCATCGGCGCCGCCGACACCTGCCGGGCGACCCGGCGGGCGACTTCGGGAAGTTCGAGCTCGACCGCAGCGCCGGCGTTTTCGGGCGCCTCGAGGATGTCGGCGTCATAACACGCTTCGCGGGCCGCCGCGGCGACCGCCAGGCGCTGGGCGCCGGTGCCCCAGCTCCCCGGCGCGCCCAGTTTCTCTAGCTGAGCGGCGTGGATATCGTCCAAGTCGGCACGGACGGGATAGCCAGATTCTGCGTACAGGGTCATCGATTGCTTTCTCCTCTGCGCGTTATCGAGCCCGCGCAACTTTGCGACGCAACTTGTTGAACAAGGGGTTGGTCCTGTCAAGAAGGTGGGCTCGACACTCGACAGTAGTCCCTGTCGACGACGGCCGGCAGCTGTCTCAGTCGGCTGTTGCCCGTTCGGCGCGCGCCAGAATCCGGCGCATGGTGCGCAAGACCGGCTGCTCGATCAGTTTGCCGTCGACGACCACGACCCCAGTGTTAGCTGCGGTGAACGCATCGACGACCTTGCGGGCATAGGCGACTTCGTCGGGGTCGGGCGAGTAGACGTTGTTGATCACCGCGATCTGCTTGGGGTGGATGGCGCCCTTGCCGCCAAAGCCCAGCTGAACGCTGGCTTTGGCCTCGTGCTGCAGGCCCGCCATATCGTCCAGATCGAGCCAGGGCACGTCGATCACGTCGATACCGGCGGCCGCGGCCGCGTGCACGGTACGTGAGCGGGCGTACAGCAGCGCCTCCCAGGTGTTGGCGCAGCGCAGTTCGGCGGCCAGGTCGACCGCGCCGAACAACAGCGCATCGAGGCGCGGCGTCGCGTGGGCGATCTCGTAGGCGGCCTCGAGGCCCTCGTTGGTCTCGATGATCGCCTGGAGGCGGGTCGGCAGACCGTACTCGTCGAACGTCTCAGCGACCCCGCGGACTTCTTCGGGCCCTTTCACCTTCGGCAGCATGATCGCCGGCACCGGGGTTTCGGCGCGCAGGATCGCCGCCATATCAGCCATGCCGTCGGTCGTCCGCGTGCAATTGATGCGAACGATACGCTCGATCCCGTCGTCGGGGTGCGGTTCGGCGAATAACGTCAGCATCTTGGCGCGCGCGTCGGCCTTGTCGTGGGGAGCGACGCCGTCTTCCAGTTCGACGCAGACGATATCGGCGCCCGAAGCCAGCGCCTTTTCGAATAACTCCGGCCGGTCGCCGGGGGTAAAGATAAAGCTGCGCCGCGACTGAAACTTTTTCGCCGTCATCTCTGCATTCTCCTCACCCTACTTTCGGCGGCACGCCGAACGGCGGTTATAGCCAAACTCCGCCGAAAGAGGGACACCCTTGGCGCTTTTCAACGCCCCGCCGTTGTGGTCCCATGTATGAAACTAAAAAATCAACGTCACTCGCGAAGGAGCTTTGAATGAATAAGGGAATTATTGGAGCGCTAGTGGTTGTTGTCGTGGTTGTTGCGGTCGGCGCTTGGTTCTTGCTTCGCGAAGAAAAGCCCGACGTCATTCGAATTGGGTTCGTTACGACTTTGACCACACCAGCTGCCGTCATTGGCAATGACATGCGAGATGCTGTCGAACTTGCCCTTGATCACATCGATCGGAAAATCGATGGTATCCCAGTTGAAGTTGTCTACGCCGACGACGAGTTCAACGCCCAGAAGGGCAAGCAGGCGACCGAACGGCTGGTCGAGCGCGACAATGTCGATCTGGTCACCGGCTATATCTGGTCGAACGTTCTGCTCGCCTCGGCGCCGGTGGTATTGGACGCTGGCAAAATCCTGATCAGCGCCAACGCCGGCCCATCGCCGCTGGCGGGTGAGCGCTGCCACCAGAATTTCTTCAACATCTCCTGGCAGAACGACCAGACGCCGATGGCGATGGGCGAATTGCTCAACCAGCGTGGTGTCAAATCGCTCTATCTGATCGCGCCGAACTACGCCGCCGGCCAGAACATGGTAGCCGGCGTCGAGCGCACGTTTAAGGGCGAGATCATCGGCAAGGATATGACGGTGTGGCCGTCGCAGCGCGACTGGTCGGCCGAGCTCACCAAGGTCAAGGCGGCGAAGCCGGAAGGCGTGTTCATCTTCTATCCGGGCGGCGCTGGGCCGGCCTTCATCAAGCAGTATGTGCAGGCCGGGCTGGAAAAAGACGTGCCGCTCTATTCGGTGTTCACGCTCGATTCGATCAGCCTGCCGCTGTTCCAGAAGGCCGGCATCGACGTTCTCGGCACGACGATGACCCAGTTCTGGGCGCCCGACCTCGATAACGCTCAGAACAAGAAGTTCGTCGCCGACTTCCGCGCCAAGTACAATCGCTATCCGTCATTCTATGCGGCCCAATCCTACGACGCGATTTTCTACATCAAGTCGGCGGTCGAGGCGGTGGGCGGCAAGATCGACGATATCGACGGCATGCGCGCGGCGCTCAGGAAGGCCGATTTCCCGTCGGTGCGCGGTGCGTTCAAGATGGGGCCGAACCACTTCCCGATCCAGAACTTCTACAGCCGCGAAGTGGTGGCGGATGCCGACGGCAACTGGACCACCAAGGTCACCGGCGTCGCCTTGAAAGACCATCAAGACGTTTACGCCAAAGACTGCAAAATGTAATCGTGTCTAGAGCGGTGTCTGATTAGATGGAATCAATTCTGTTGGCGATCGGGGCGGCAGTCCACGCGGAAGGCGGCGCGGCGCGATGCGGGGACATCGGGCAAGCCGTCTGACAAAGTGGCTGCCCGCCGATCGCCCACCCGAAGGGGCGGGCGCCTTTGCGCCAATGCCGGCGGCTTTCGGCTCGCGCGTAGCTTCGGCTATGCGCTTCGCCGAAACCCTTGGCCTTGACACAAATCCGCTCCGCCAGAATGGTTCCATCTAATCAGATACCGCTCTAAAGCTTCTGGTAACCGACGGGGGCTGCTAGGCCCCCGTCTTTACATGCGGCGCCCTGTGATCGGCCCTGGACCGGACAATGGATTTTAGCCTCTTCGCCGAACAGTTTCTGAACGGGTTTCAGCTTGGCATCATTCTGTTCCTGATGGCGGCCGGCCTGACGCTGGTGTTCGGCATCATGGACATGGTCAATCTGGCGCATGGCTCGCTCTATATGATCGGCGCCTTTTTCGGCGCCACTTTCGCCCTGTGGACCGACTCGTTCATCCTCGGCGTGGTGTTGATGATCCCGGCGATGCTGGTGACCGGCATCGTCATCGAGATGATTGCGCTCAGGACGCTCTACGCGCGCGACCATCTGGATCAGGTGCTGGCGACCTTCGGCCTCATTCTGTTTTTCAACGAGCTGACGCGCATCATCTGGGGTCCCGAAGGCCTCACCGTACCGCTGCCCGATTTCCTCAATGGTTCGGTCGAGCTCGCCTTTGGCATCGTCTATCCGGTGTTTCGCATCACCATCATCGTGATCGGTCTGGTGGTCGCCGTCGGCCTGTGGCTGCTGGTCTCGCAAACCCGTATCGGCATGCTGATCCGCGCTGGCGCGTCGAACCGCACCATGGCCGGCGCGCTCGGCGTCAACATCCCCATGTTGTTCACCATCGTGTTCGGCATCGGCGCGGTGCTCGCCGGCCTCGCCGGGCTGATCTTCGCACCGATCCAGACGGTGTTCGTCGGCATGGGCGAAGATGTCCTGATCCTCGCCTTCGTCGTCATCGTCATTGGCGGTATCGGCTCGATCCGCGGCGCTTTCGTGGCGGCGATCCTCACTGGCCTGATCGACACCATGGGACGCTCGTTCCTAGATGTTGTCTTGCTGTTGTTCCTGCCGCCCAACGCCGCAGAATCGGCCGGGCCGGCGCTGTCGTCGATGTTGATCTACGTGCTGATGGCGGCGATCCTGTTCTTCCGGCCGCAGGGCCTGTTTCCGCCGAAGGGCGGGTGAGCGGACCATGTCGAATATCTTCGATATCAAATCACCGAACAGGTGGGTGACGCTGGTCGTGCTGCTGCTGTGCGCGGTGATGCCGTTCCTCGCGCCGGCGCTCGGCGAGCCGTTCTACGTCAAGGTGTTCGCGCGGGTGATGATCTGGTCGATCGCCGCGATCAGCCTCAATCTGATCATGGGCTATGGCGGCATGATCAGCTTCGGCCACGCGGTGTTCCTCGGCCTCGGCGGCTATACCATCGGCATCGCTTCGTTCCACGGGCTCGACAACGCCTGGATCCAGTGGCCGCTGGCGATCGGCTTGTGCGCGCTGATCGGCCTCATTTTCGGCGCGATCAGCCTGCGCACCCGCGGCGTCTATTTCATCATGATCACGCTGGCGCTGGCCCAGATGATTTTTTTCTTGAGCGTCAGCGCCGAACGGTATGGCAGCGACGACGGGCTAAATATCTGGCAGCGCAGCGAGTTCGGCATCGCCTGGTTCGACCTCGAAGACGCGCTGACCATGTACTACGTGATTTTTGCCTTCCTGTTGCTCGCTCTATTCACCATGTGGCGCATCGTCAATTCGCGCTTCGGTTTGGTGGTGCGCGGCGCCCGCTCGAACGACACGCGCATGCAGGCGATCGGTGTGCCGACCAATCGCTACCGCTTGACCGCCTTCGTGATCGCCGGGGTTATGTGCGGCATTGCCGGCATCCTGCAGGCCAATTTCGAGAAGTTCGTCTCGCCCGACATGATGAACTGGCCGGTGTCTGGTGAGCTCATCTTCATGGTCGTGCTCGGCGGCATGGGCACCCTGATCGGACCGGTCGCGGGTGCGGCGGTGTTTCTGCTGCTGTCGGAGGTTCTGAAGGACATCACCGAGCACTGGCACATCATCTTCGGGCCGTTCCTGGTGCTGGTGGTGCTGTTTGCCCGCGGCGGTATCGTCGGCCTACTGACCCCGGGGGCACAGCGTGAATAAAGCGCTGCTTGAGACCGCCAACCTGCGCAAGAGCTTCGGCGGCGTCGTGGCGACCGATAGCGTCTCGCTCGAGGTGGTGCCGGGCGAGATCCACGCCGTGATCGGCCCCAACGGGGCGGGCAAGACAACGCTGGTCAATCTGCTGTCCGGCCTGCTGAAGGCCGATGGCGGCGAGATCACCTTCGACGGCCGCTCGGTCACCCGCCTGTCCGCGGCCGCCCGGGTCAAGTGCGGCCTAGCGCGCTCGTTCCAGATCACTTCGGTGTTGCGCGAATTCACCGCTGCCGACAACGTTGCCTTGGCGGTTCAGGCGCGCCAGGGCCATAGCTTCCGCTTTTGGCGACCGGCGCTTGACGACCCCACCCTGCGTCAGCCGGCCGCCGAAATACTCGAGCAGGTCGGCTTGGCCGAGCGCGCCGACATCGTCGCCGGCAATCTGGCGCACGGCGAGCAGCGCCAGCTGGAAATCGCCATGGTGCTGGCGACCGCGCCGCGCATGCTGCTGCTCGACGAGCCGATGGCCGGCATGGGCATCGAGGAAAGCCAGCGCATGATCGAGCTGCTGCGCGAGCTCAAGGCGCAATACACCATGCTGCTGATCGAGCACGACATGGACGCGGTGTTCGCGCTCGCCGACCGTATCACGGTGCTGGTCTACGGCCGCGATATCGCCACCGGCGCGCCGGCCGAGATTCGCGCCAACGCGGAAGTGCGCGAGGCCTACCTCGGCGAGGCGGAGGCGGTGTGATGCTGTCGGT
>JBFKGW010000190.1:0-5797 GCA_041633145.1 Alphaproteobacteria bacterium | reverse complement strand
TGCAGCATGATCTCGCTGAGCCACACCCGGTAAGGCTCGGGCCGGCGGCCACGGCGCGCGAGCGCCGGCGACAGCCGCCACGGCAAGCGGCGGGCGTGCCGGTCGTACCAAGTGAGCAGCTCGGTGGCACTAGTGTCGTTCATCTCTCTCCGCAATCGCCACACCAGTTGTCGTCATCCGGAAGCAGTCCTATCATGACCCTCTACCATATGGCCCAACGCCAGCCGGGGTAAGAGCATTTGCCATGCCGCAACGCCGCCAAAAAGGTCTGCGCGCTGTCGCTGCCGAATCCGATCGGGTCACCAAACCGATCCGGCAGAAGCGCGGCCTGGCCGAAGCCGCGCTGATCTCCGAGTGGCCGGATATCATCGGCGCCGCACTGGCGGCCGAAACGGTCCCCTTGCGCATCGCCCGCGGCGCTGACGGCACCGGCGGCACACTGCATATCCGGGTGAGCGGTGCTTTGGCCCTCGAGCTGCAGCATCTGCAACCGCAGGTCATCGAGCGCATCAATGGCTATTTCGGCTACCGGGCGATCTCGCGCATCGCGTTGCATCAGGGCCCGATCCGTGCACGCAAGCCGGCGGCACGCCGGCCGGCCGCATCGCCGTCGAAGGAAGACGCCAAAGTACTCGCCGCGCAACTGAACCGCGTGAGCGACGACGCGTTACGCCAGGCGTTGGATGCACTGGGACGCGGCGTTTTAGGCCGCAAACGGCGTTTGGCGGGCGCAGCGCGCAAGGCCGACTGATTGCGGGCATTCAAATTCGAAGGTGACGTTACTTTCATGAAGGGCCGAAAATTTTTGCCCTTAAGCACAGTGGTGTGCATACTTTAATATTATGGTTAACGAGGGGCCTGGATCGCGCGGCAAGCCGCCGTCGCCGATCGAGAAAGGTCCTGGATACGGATCAGCCGGTAGGTATTACCAACTGGGGGACTAACAAAATTTAACCGCCAAATGGCCCCTCGAGAGGCTGGCGTAAAAGCGCTGTACGGCAATGCCCGAAACAGCGCGACCTGGGAGAGAGAGATGACAGAAAAAGCCCGCGAAGGTGTCGCGCCTTCCGACCGCGTTGCCGAAGCCCGCATTAGCGTAATCGGCGTCGGTGGGGCCGGTGGCAACGCCGTCAACAATATGATCAGCGCCGATCTGGAAGGCGTCGATTTTGTGGTGGCGAACACCGACGCGCAGGCGTTGGGCCAATCGCTGTGCGAAGCGCAGATCCAACTCGGAACCGGCATAACGAAGGGTTTGGGCGCCGGCGCCAATCCGGAGATCGGCAAAGCAGCCGCCGAGGAGGCGATCGACGCAATTAGCCACGCGCTCGAGGGCGCCAATATGGCGTTCATTACCGCCGGTATGGGCGGCGGTACGGGCACCGGGGGCGCCCCCGTCATCGCGCAGGCAGCGCGCGAAAAAGGCGTGTTGACGGTTGGCGTAGTGACGAAACCGTTCGAATTCGAGGGCGCGCACCGGATGCGCCAAGCGGAGGCGGGTATTGCCGAACTGGCCGAACACGTTGACACGCTGATCGTCATCCCGAACCAAAATCTATTCCGTGTCGCCGATGAGACGACGACTTTCGCCGATGCCTTCAAGATGGCCGACGAGGTGCTTCATTCCGGCGTGCGCGGCGTCACCGACCTGATCGTGTTGCCGGGTTTGGTCAATCTCGATTTCGCCGATGTCCGGGAGACAATGGTCGGCATGGGCAAGGCGGTCATGGGTACCGGCGAGGCCGAGGGCGAAAACCGCGCGCTCGCCGCCGCCGAAGCGGCGATATCGAATCCCCTGCTCGATGATGTTTCGATGAAAGGTGCGCGCAGCGTGCTCATCAACATCACCGGCGGCATGGATCTGACCCTTCGGGAAGTCGATCAGGCGGCCAACCGGATCCGCGAAGAAGTCGACCCTGAGGCGAGCATTATTTTCGGATCCGCCTTCAGCGAAGAGTTGACCGGCAAAATACGGGTATCGGTCATCGCCACCGGTAACCCTATCGACCAAGGTGAGCAGTTAATTCCCTCTTCCGAGCGGCTGATAATCGGCCGGCCGAAAAAATTCACCGATCGGAAATCGGCGGCTCCAGCCGGCGCGGTGGCTTCTGCCGAGCCCGCCGTCGCGCTTGATGAATCGGTTCACGAATCGACGCGTGCTGAAGTTCAGCCTTCAGAGGGCCGCGGGGGCGAGGAACCATTGACCCTTCGTCTGGTCAGCAACCTGCGCGAGAGCGATCAGGACGCGGAAACAGCCGCACTCGATGTGCCGAGCCCGGATGCAGCTGAGGCACCAGAAATTTCAAAATCGGTTGCCGAAAGCGCGGCGGCAGAGCCGACGTCGGAGGCAACGATTGGCGCATCAACGACCGCTTCATCCGACGCAGTTGTGGACGTGGCAGTGCCCGACGGCGCGGGAGACGTCGTTGAAGAATCGACCGCGCAAGCGGTTACCGCCGAAGCATCTGGCGCGGCGGCGCAAACTTCGACCGAGCCCTCGAGCAAAGAGGCGCTAACGCTTCATTTACAAGGGAGCTTGCCGGTTACGTTGGACGTCGACCAATCGGCGGAATCGGAAAAAGGCGCGAGCAGCCCGGAAGCTCCGCCCGAACCATCCGAAGATGCGTTGCCGCAGGAGACGGGCGCGGAGCCTTTCAAATCCGGGGCGCGGCGGCGGTCCCTGCCCAAGCCGAAATGGACGCAGAAACCGATCTTTAATCGGCCTGCCACGCCCGCCAAATCGGAAAGTACGCTCGAGGCTTTCGAGAATACGCGGGACAGCGAGGAACCGACAGAATCGGGTCCGGAAAAAACACACTATTTGGTTTGGGAAACAAATCTAGGCGCACGCCTCTACAAGATACCCGAAGCGAAAATTTCGTTACTGCGCGAACAGCGGCATGCCGACAGCATGAAACTGTTCGACTCGGTGGAGAACGCCAAATCCGAGGTGAACGCCATTTTCAAACGCGTTGCCGCAGAGCGGACAGCGAAAGGCTTTCCCAAATCGGTGTTGGCGTCGACCTTGGACGATATTTTGCGCTGCGAGGAGGAGAACATCCCCAGCTACTTCCTCTGAGCCGCCACGCGAGACAACGCGATCGACCTGTTTAAGAATTCTTAACGAGCGCTCGGCTAATCGTTATCGGCAGAGCGACCATCCTTGGCGCCGTTCTCGACAGCGCGCCCTGCGCGGGATCTGACAGGGGTCCGACATGAATATTCTATTTGTCATTCTCGGCGTTGTCGTCGCGCTCGTTCTGTACGCGATCATCATCTACAACGGTCTGGTGCGATTGCGCGAACGCGTCAACAGCGCGTGGAGCGACATCGAAGTGCAGATGAAGCGGCGCTACAACCTCATTCCCAACCTCGTGGAGACGGTGAAGGGCTATGCCAACCACGAAGCCAGCACGCTGGAAAAACTCACCGAGGCGCGCGCCGCCGCGGTGGCCAACGAGGGAACACCTGAGCAGCAGGCGCAGTCGGAAAACCTGCTGACCGGCGCGCTCCGCTCGGTGTTTGCGGTCGCCGAGAACTATCCCGAGCTGAAAGCCAACGAAAATTTCTTGAGCCTGCAGGACGATCTCGCCGACGTGGAAGACCAGATCCAGGCGGCGCGCCGCTATTACAACGGCAGCGTGCGCGAAATGAACACCAAGGTCGACCAGTTCCCGAGCAATCTGGTTGCCCGGCGGTTTAATTTCATCAAGGCGGAATTCTTCGAACTGGACGAAGCCGACAGCGCGGCGCGGCAACCGGTACCGGTCAACTTTGACTAAAGCGGTCCTCGCAGCACTGGCAGTCCTACTCGCCGTCACTATCGGCGCGGCACCGGCGATCGCGCAGACGCGCGAAAAAATCGTCGATTTTCACAGCGAGATCTGGGTGCATCCCGACGCCTCGATGACGGTGCGCGAAACCATCACCGTCGACAGCGCGCGACGAAAGATCCGCCGCGGCATCTTCCGCGATTTCCCCACCAGCTACCGGGGGCCGGCCGGCAACCGCATCGTCGTCGGGTTCGAAATCGAGAAAATCACGCGCGGCGGCAGCCGCGAGCCCTACCATACCGAGCGGCAATCGAACGGCGTGCGCATTTATATCGGCGACGAAAACGTACTCATTCCGAGGGGACGGCACGTCTACCGCATCACCTATCGGACCAACCGCCAGCTCGGCTTCTTCGACGGCTATGACGAGTTGTTCTGGAACGTCACCGGCAACGGGTGGCCCTTTCCCATCGAGCGGGCGCGCGCGACCGTGCATCTTCCCGCCGGCGCCAATGTGATCGAGCGCGCCGGTTACACCGGTCCGCAAGGCGCGACCGGACAGGATTTCACTTACGCCGTGCAATCTGACGGAACGCTTCAATTTGAGACTACCCGCCCCCTCAGACCCCGCGAAGGCTTGACCATCGCCGTCTCCTGGCCCATCGGCTTCGTCGCGCGGCCAAACAGCGAGCAGAAACTCGCCTACTTCCTGAGCGACAACAGCGTCGCGCTCATCGGCGTTTTCGGGCTTGGCATCGTTCTTATCTATTACCTTTTGGTCTGGCTGGCCGTCGGCCGCGATCCCCAATCGGGGCCGATCTTCCCGGTTTATGAACCGCCGAGCGGCTTTTCGCCCGCCGGCGCACGTTATGTGTCGGAGATGGGCTTCGACGATAAGACCTTCACCGCCGCCATCGTTAGCATGGCGGTAAAGGGCTTTCTGACCATCGAGGAGAGCCTGAAAAAGGTCTACACGCTTAAATTGACAGGACAATCGCCGCGTCTTTCAAGGGGCGAATCCGCGGTCGCCCGGAAACTCTTTCCTCGCTCCAAGAGCAAGATTGAACTCAAGCAGGGCAACCACGAAACCCTACAATCGGCAAAAAAGACGCTTCGGCAATCGCTGCGGACCGAGTTCGAGAAAGTCTATTTCGCGCGCAATACACGCTACTTTTTACCGGGCCTCGCGATTACGGCGTTAGCCTTGGTTCTGTTGGCGCTATCAGCCGATCAACCTTTCGAAGCCGCGTTCGCCACGATCTGGCTCACCATCTGGACCGGTGTCGTTTATTTTCTGTTCCTCCGCGCCTGGCGGGGGTGGCAGGCAGCACTCGCCGGCAGCGGTTTGATGAGTGTGGGCGAAGCGCTGATTGGGACGCTTTTTTGCCTGCTGTTTTCTACAGGCTTATTTTTGGGGCTTGGAATGTACGCCGAAGCAACGTCGATTGGCGCCGTCGTCGTCGTCGGTCTGCTGCTCCTGCTCAATCTCATTTTTTACCATCTGCTCAAAGCACCAACGCGGCTCGGCCGCCGGGCGATGGACGAGATCGAAGGGTTCAAGGAGTATCTGTCGGTCGCCGAGCAGGACCGCATGAACCTGTTGAACCCGCCGGAGCGAACACCGGAATTGTTCGAAAAGTTTCTGCCCTATGCGCTGGCGCTCGGCGTCGAACAGCAATGGGCCGAGCAGTTCTCCAACGTCTTGGCACAAGCCAGCAGCGAGGCCGCGAGCGGCCGCCATTATTCGCCGCGCTGGTATTCCGGGCGCAGCCTCGACCACGGGTTCGGCGATTTCGCCTCGTCGCTGGGCGGCGGTTTCGCCGGGGCGATATCGGCCGCCTCGACGGCGCCCGGTTCGAGCAGCGGCTCCGGCGGCGGCGGCTCTTCCGGCGGTGGACGGCGGCGTGCCCTACGTCTCGGCGGCCGGCAACGACGCCACCTTCGGCGTCGATGACGCCTTCCTCGACAGCGACGACCCGGACGACAACGCCTGCGCGGCGGCCAAGCTGCTGCCCGACGGCGAG
>JBFKGW010000189.1:0-5809 GCA_041633145.1 Alphaproteobacteria bacterium | reverse complement strand
GATAAGCCACGCTACGCCGTTGCGGTGGTGGTCGAGCACGGCGGCGGTGGCTCGAAGGTGGCGGCGCCGATCGCCCGCGACATCATGGTTGAGACCCTCAAGCGCGATCCGGCCGGCCAAGCTCCCGGCGCCGACGTGGTCGGCGTACGCGCGCCCGACGGGAAGGCCTGATCCGCGATGTCACCGATCGGAGAATTTGGCGCGACCGAGCTGACGCTGCGCGAAAAGCTGCTCCATTTGAATTGGGAAATGGTGGCGATGGTTTCGCTGATCGCCTCGATCGGCTTCGCCATGCTGTATTCCGCGGCCAACGGCGATTTCAGCCCGTGGGCGTCGCGCCAGATGGTGCGCTTTGGCGTCGGCGTGGTGCTGATGCTGGTGATCGCCGTGATCGATATAAAGTTCTGGCTGAAAATCTCCTACGCCCTGTACGGCTTGAGTTTCGTGTTGCTGGCGACGGTCGAGGTGATGGGATCGGTCGGCGGTGGCGCCCAGCGCTGGCTCGATCTTGCGGTGATCCAGCTGCAACCGTCGGAGACCATGAAGATCGGCCTGGTGATGGCGTTGGCGCGCTATTTCCACGGCCTCGAGGCCGACGATGCGGGCCGGCTGCGTTATCTCATTTTGCCGCTGATATTGATCGCCGCGCCGATGGCACTGGTGCTGCGCCAGCCCGATTTGGGCACCGCCGGCGTGCTGGCGTTGCTCGGCGTCGCCATGCTGTGGCTGGCTGGCGCGCGGGTCTGGCAGTTCGTCGTCGTCGGCCTGGCCGGATTGGCAGCGATACCGATCGGCTGGCAGTTCCTGCACGGCTACCAGCAGCAGCGGGTGCTGACCTTCCTCAATCCGGAGAACGACCCGCTGGGCGCCGGCTACCACATCATGCAGTCGAAGATCGCATTGGGCTCCGGCGGCCTGTTCGGCAAAGGGTTCCTGGGGGGCACCCAGAGCCATTTGAACTTCCTGCCCGAGAAGCAAACCGATTTCATCTTCACCATGCTGGCCGAGGAATTCGGCATGATCGGCGGTACCGGGCTGATCGCGCTTTATGGCCTGCTAATCGGCTATTGCATTTTCATCGCGTTCCGCTGCCGCAGCCAGTTCGCGCGGCTCTTGGCGATGGGCCTGGTGGTCAACTTCTTCCTCTACGTGTTCATCAACATCGCCATGGTGATGGGGCTGGTGCCGGTGGTCGGCGTGCCGCTGCCGCTGATCTCCAACGGCGGCACCGCGCTGTTGACCGTATTGATCGGCTTCGGCTTGGTGATGAGTTGTTGGCTGCACCGCGGCACCTATATCAATCGCCGCGGCGCGGCGTAGGCGCGGGCTAGCCGCGGTGGCTGGCGCAATGGGGCGGCTCGGCCGCGCCATAGCGTGACCGACACACCGGGCGAACGCTACCGCTTTTTATCGACAGCCCCCCGACCGGTTTGCTATATCCGCGGCACCTTGCAATGAGGGCGCATAGCTCAGTTGGTAGAGCAGCTGACTCTTAATCAGCGGGTCCGGGGTTCGAGCCCCCGTGCGCCCTCCAAGGGTTTCAAAGGCTTAGCTAAAAATCGGCTAAGCCTTTATTCGTTTTAGGAAGGTTATAGGAAGGTCGGGAATAGCGATCAGACACAGAATGGACGTAGTCCTGGTAACCGTCGGATAATCCGGCGCCTAGCAAACGCACGTAGAGAAGCGCCATGAAGCTTTACATGACCGAAATGTCGGGCAACTCGTTCAAGATCCGCGTGCTGGCTGCAATGCTGGGCGTTGAGTACGAGAATATCCGCATCGATTGGGAAAACCGCGAGCACAAATCGCCAGCCTTCCTCGAACTCAATCCGCGTGGCCAGGTGCCGGTCATGGAGATCGAGGGCAAGGTTTTTTGGGATTCGACAGCACACCTCGTCTATATCGCGCGAAAATTCGGCGGTGAAACCTGGCTACCCTCCAACCCTCTTCAAATGGCCGAGGTTATGCAATGGTTGGCGTTTGCCCAGGACGAGGTGCAGTTTGGTCTGCAGTGGGCACGTGGCGTCACCGTCTACAATCGCCGCCCTGAATGTTTCGACGGTTACCTACAAGATGCTAGGACGGCGCTCGAGGTGTTGGAGTGGCAACTATCGAAAACCGGTGACTGGTTGGCGCTGGGTCGCGCTACGCTAGCAGACATCGCGTGCTACCCCTACGTGAAGCGAGCGCCGGAAGGGGATTTACCCCTCGATCCCTATCCGCAGGTTGAAGGCTGGCTGGCGCGCTGCGAGGCGCTGCCCGGATGGATCGAATTGGATCCTTAGCGGCAAGACCTAGCCGGTCAAGTACGGCATTCGTAATGCCAGGGTCGTAGGTTCGAGGCCTACAAGCGGCACCATTCCTTAGCTCTTAATCAGCGGTTCCGGGGTTCGAGCCCCCGTGCGCCCTCCAATATTTCCAGCTCATATCAGGCGATTGGCTCGCGCTGGCCGGCGCGTACGCCAGCCTAAGCGGCAAGCGGCGGACCCGAGCTGCCTGCGGGAAAATCGTGTTCGCGTCGCCGTATGCAGCGAACCCGTCGGGTAATGGTGTATGCGCTGCAACCCATTGACCTCTCTGCACTCTCTAGGCTGTGATCGCTTGAGTGCGCACTGCGGTCTTGCCGACAACCCGGTTAGGCGCTTACGCTAGGGTTCGGCTACTGCAAGTGGGGGAGCGAGCAGGCCAAATTCTTTCATAACCAGTGGTCCAACCGGTTCGAACCGGTCAGTACGAGGTTTACCCGTATCTGGATTTTTACCCGCGACTTTAAGACAAAAACTAATTTGGGAGGTTCGACATGCCGAGCAACGGCTCCGATAAACCCGAACGCGATCGGGACCGTGACAGCCTGTTAAGTATGAAGAACGTCGGTTTGGTGGTGTTGCCGTGGCTGCAATATCAGCAGGATGTGCTGAAAGAGGCTCGAAAAGTAGTCGATGATGAAAAGCACCCGCTTTGGTATTGGTTTTACCGGCTCGGTAACGTAGCGGCCGGAACACAGGTGGGCGTACGGAAGATTTTGCGAGACAGACCGCAGGGCGACTTTTTCATCCAGCTGGGCGCCCCGATCCTTGACAGCCAGAAGCGTCTGATAGATGCCGTCGAGGCTAAAAACAAAAAAATCGCCAAGTCCGCTGCCGAGTACGTCGACTTATACGAGGCAATTCTCGACGCCGCGGTGAAAGAGGTCAGCAAGAAAACCGGCAATAATTCGGGTCAAACCGGTGAGTAATCCGACGCTGCGGCGTCGCAGAAAGCAGCCTCGCGGGAGAGAAAAAAACTAGCATCTTGGTCAAGTTCGTTCGCGCGTTTTAGGCGCGCTGTAGCTTAACGAGCCCGCGGCTTTGATTAGAGCTTGCGCTTCTTGTGTGTCTCGAGCGCGCCAGACGGGCACCAATCGACAAAGCTTGGGGAGGTGCGGAAATGAATAATTCAAAGGCGAATATCGACATCGCGATCATCGGTCTGGCTTGTCGGGTTCCGGGCGCCGCCACGCCGGAGGAATACTGGCGTAATCTGTGTAACGGCGTTGAATCGATTACTTTTTTTTCCGATGAAGAATTGTTGGATGCGGGTGTCGATCCGTCATTAGTCGCCGACCCCAACTATGTGAAGGCCGCGCCCACGCTGCGCGACGTCGACATGTTCGACGCGGCGTTCTTCGGGTTTTCGCCCAAAGACGCGGCTCTGATGGATCCGCAACAGCGGATGTTCCTGGAAGTATGCTGGGAAGCGTTCGAGAACGCGGGCTACGATCCGGCCAGCTATCCCGGCAAGGTCGGCGTTCTCTCGACCGGCGGCGGCGTGGTCAGCAGCTATCTGTTGGACAAATTGCACCACGAAGATCTGCCCGGCCAGACCGCGAGCCTTTCCCACATCAACAACGACAAGGATTTTTTGAGTACCCGGGTTTCGTTCAAGCTGAATTTGACCGGGCCCAGCTTCACCATTCAATCGGCGTGCTCCTCGTCCATGGTCGCCATTCACTATGCGTGCCAGAACCTGCGGTTCAACGAGTGCGATATGATGCTGGCGGGCGGTTCGGTGGTGCGGGTACCGCAAACCGAGGGGTATCTCGCGGAAAAACGCAATCTTCACTCCCTCGACGGCCACTGCCGCCCGTTCGATCGGGAAGGCCAGGGGACGATCTTCGGCAGCGCCGTCGGCGCGGTGTTGCTCAAGCCCTTGGACCAAGCAATTGCCGATCGCGACCACATCTATGCGGTTATCAAAGGGACGGCGGTAAACAACGACGGCTCGGCCAAGAGCAGCTACACGGCGCCGAGTTTGGGCCCGCAGTCCGAGGCCGTGGTCAACGCGCTGGCGTCGGCCGGGGTCAGCGCCGATAGTGTCGGCTATATCGAGTGCCACTCAACCGGCACCATTGTCGGCGATCCGCTGGAAATTGACGCGCTCACTATGGCGTTTCGCCGCGAGACCGAACGCAAGCAGTTTTGCGCCGTCGGCTCGGTCAAGGCCAATATCGGCCACCCCGAACAGGCGGCGGGCGTTGCCGGCCTGATTAAGGCCGCGCTGGTACTGCATCACAAGCGAATTCCGCCGAATATCAATTATGTCGCTCCGAATCCTGAAATCGACTTCGCGTCGTCGCCGTTTTATGTCAGCGAGACACTGCAGGATTTCCCGGTTGGCGACACGCCGCGGCGCGCCGGACTTAACAGCCTGGGCATCGGCGGCACCAATGCCTTCGCCGTCCTCGAAGAGGCGCCGCTTGTTGCGGCAGGCGAAAGCCAGTCACCAGATCTATCGCCGCGTCTGGTGACCCTATCCGCGAAAAGCGCTGACGCGCTGGTTGCGCGGGTCGAACAACTCTTGGGCTGGCTGGACGACAATCCCGATGTTCCAATCGAGGACCTTTGCTTTACCACCAACGTCAGCAGAAGCCAGTTCGCCTTTCGCTTTGCCGCGGCTGCCGGCTCGGTCGCAGAGCTGCGGACAAATCTCACTGCGTGGCTGCAGAAAGTAACCGATGATCCGTCGCGCCTCGAGCGCACCGGTGATGCGCCGATCGCTTTCCTGTTTTCCGGACAAGGCGCGCAGCACGCCGGCATGGCCGCGGAATTGTATCGCACCTACCCGGTTTTCCGCGACGCGATGGATCGGTGCCAGGCGTTGGCGGCGCCCCATCTTGAGCATGGCTTGCTCGAGGTGGTTTTCGCTGAAGACAGCGAACACGCGCTGGTCAACCGCACCGACTACACCCAGCCGGCGCTGTTTGCCGTCGAATACGCGCTGGCGGAACTTGCCAAATCGTGGGGCATCGCGCCGAGCGCGGTGATCGGGCACAGCCTGGGAGAATTTGCCGCTGCCTGCGTCGCGGGGGTGATGACGCTCGAAGACGCGATGCGACTGGTCATTGCACGTGCCGCGTTGATGCACGGACTGCCGAGCGGCGGCGCCATGGCGGCAATATTCGCCGAAGACTCCGTGGTGCGCGACCTGATCGAAAAATTCGCCCCCGAGCTTTCGGTGGCCGCTATGAACGGGCCTCTGAATACGGTCGTGTCCGGTGACCGGGATGCCCTGAAGATCCTCTTAGAGCAACTGGACGGGCGAGATATCACCTATCGAGAACTGCGCGTTTCCAATGGCTTTCATTCACCACGGACCGAACCCATTTTGGATGCGCTGGAGAAGGTGGCGGGTGAAATTAATTATAGCGCGCCCAAACTGCCCCTTATTTCCAACCTCACCGGCGAAGTGATGTCTGAGGCGCCCGACAAGACCTATTGGCGCAGACACCTACGTGAAGGCGTGCGGTTTGCCGATGGCATGCATGCACTTG
>JBFKGW010000188.1:0-5813 GCA_041633145.1 Alphaproteobacteria bacterium | reverse complement strand
ATAGAAATAGTTCTTGCGGTCGAATACCGAGCGCAGGTTGATCTGGGCGCCGAGGCCGAGGCCGGTGCGAATCGCCTGGCGCAGGCACTCGCCGTTGACCACCGGCAGCATGCCCGGCATGGCCGCGTCGACCAGGCTGACATGGCTGTTCGGCGCGCCGCCGAAGGCGGTCGAGGCGCCGGAGAACAGCTTGGCCTCGGACGTTACCTGCGCATGCACCTCGAGGCCGATCACAACTTCCCACGGCCCGGTGGCGCCCTCGATCAGATCCTTCTGATTGTGGCCGATCCGCGTGGTGACGTGGCCGGACAGATGATCGGGAATGGCTTCGGTGGTCTGGGTCATGGCGTCCTCAAAAGCCAGCGTGGACTAATTCGCCCTCGACCGCCAGCGCCTCGCGGACAAATGTGACGGCGTGCTCTTCCTCGAAGGCGGCGCAGGTGTAGATCACCAGCGAAAAAAATTTCGGCCCGGTCCAGAAATAGCCGGCGATGCCGCTGTCGACCAGCGGCACGAAGGCATCGTAGCCGGCGTTTTCCGCTTGCCCCCTGCCCTCGGCGATGGCGCTGTCGGGCGAATAGACGATGGGATCGCCGTAGGTGCGCAAGCCGAGCGCGCCGGCAAACTCGACCAGGAACGAACTCACCGCGGCGGCGTCCAACTCGCAGCCGAACCGGCCTTCGATCAGCAGCCGCTGGCGAAACACCTCCGGCGCGATGTCGGGGACGATGGTCATGGCGTAGCCTCGAACCCCGCCGCGCTTTCGAGTACGTCGGCGACCCGCAGCACCGTCTCCTCGGCGAACGCCGGGCCGATCAGGTGCAGGCCGAGCGGCAGGCCATCGGCCGACAGCCCCGCCGGTACTGAGATCGCCGGCAGGCCGGCCATCGAGGCCGGCACGGTGAACACGTCGTTGAGATACATGGCGATGGGATCGTCCATCTTTTCGCCGATGGCGAACGCCGCCGACGGCGCGGTCGGCGTCAGGATCACGTCGCAGCTCTGCCAGGCGGTGCGGAAATCGTCGGCGATGCGCGTGCGTACCTTCTGCGCCTGCAAGTAATAGGCGTCGTAGTAGCCGGCCGACAAAACATAGGTGCCGATCATCACCCGGCGCTTGACCTCTGGCCCGAACCCGGCGGCGCGGGTCTTCTCGTAGGTGTCGATCAAGTCCTCGCCCTCGACCCGCAGGCCGTAACGCACGCCGTCGTAGCGCGCCAGGTTCGACGAGGCTTCGGCCGGCGCGACGATGTAATAGCACGGCAGGGCGTACTTGGTGTGGGGCAGCGAGATGTCGACGATCTCGGCACCGGCGTGCTTGAGCCAGTCCCTACCCTGCTGCCACAGGGTCTCGATCTCTTCCGGCATGCCATCCATGCGGTATTCCGCCGGGATGCCGACCCGCATCCCCTTGATGTCGCCGGTCAGCGTCGCCGCGTAATCGGGCACGGCGATATCGACGCTGGTCGAATCCTTGGGGTCGTGGCTCGCCATGGCGCCGAGCATCAGCGCGGCGTCGCGCACCGTGCGGGTCAGCGGCCCGGCCTGATCGAGTGAGCTGGCAAAGGCGATGATGCCCCAGCGCGAGCAGCGCCCATAGGTCGGCTTCAGGCCAACGACGCCGCAGAACGATCCGGGCTGGCGGATCGAGCCGCCGGTGTCGGTGCCGGTCGCGCCCAAGGCGAGGCGCGCGGCGACCGCCGCCGCCGAGCCGCCCGACGAGCCGCCGGGCACCAGATCCTTACCCGCCGCGTCGCCAGAGGTTGCCTGCCACGGGTTGATGCAGGGACCGTAATGGCTGGTCACGTTGGCCGAACCCATGGCGAACTCGTCCATATTGGTCTTGCCCAGCAGCACCGCGCCGGCGTCCCACAGGTTGCGCGTCACGGTCGATTCGTAGGTCGGCGTGAAGCCGTCGAGGATGTGGCTGCCGGCGGTCGACAGAATGCCTTCGGTGCAGAACAGATCCTTGATCGCCAAGGGAATGCCGTCGAGCGGGCCCAGCGCCGCGCCTTTCGTCCGCCGGTCGTCGGCCGCGTCGGCCATCGCCAACGCCTTGTCCGGCGTCTCGGCGGTATAGGCATTTAAATTGCTCGCCGCCGCCATGGCGTCCAAGTGCGCGCGGGTCAGTTCGCGAGCGCTGAAGTCGCCGGCCGCCAGGCCGGCGCCGGCATCGGCGATGGTTAGGTGCGTGAGCTCGTCCGCCATCACTCGACCACCTTGGGCACGGTGAAGAAGCCGTCGGCGGCATCGGGTGCGTTGGCCAGCACTTGATCCGCATAGCCGCCGTCGTCGACCACATCGTCGCGTTGTTTCAGCGTGGTCTCGACCACGCTGGTCATCGGCGCGACGCCCTCGGTATCGACCTCGGCCAGCTGCTCGACCCAGCCGATGATGTTCGACAGCTCGCCGGCCAGCGGTTCGAGATCTTGGTCGGGGACGTGGATGCGCGCGAGCCGCGCAATTCGCCGTACGGTGTCGGTATCCAGCGCCATCGAGCTCTCTAAAAATTGGGATGCGGAGGCGGCGCGGAAGCTATCACCGGGACTCTTCCCTCGCAAGCCATGGACAGGCGCCGCCGGCTGCGCTTAAACAGCCCGCTATGGCGATTGTCGAACCGGCGCAACTCAAATCGGTCCTGCCGAGCGGCCAGCGGCTGCTCGGGCTCGATCTCGGCAGCAAGACGATCGGGCTGGCGATCTCCGATTCCGGGCTGGCGGTCGCCTCGCCGCTAGAGACCATCCGGCGCAAAAAGTTCACCGCTGACGCCGCGGCCTTGATCGCATTGATCGGCGAGCGCGGCATCGGCGCGCTGGTGCTCGGGCTGCCCAAGAACATGGACGGCAGCGAGGGCCCGCGCGCCCAGTCGACCCGCCAGTTCGCCGCCAACCTGCTCGAGAAGATCGATATCCCGATCGCCTTTTGGGACGAACGGCTATCGACCGCCGAGGTCGAGCGGGTGTTGATCGACCAGGCCGACATGACCCGCAAGCGCCGCGGCGAAGTGATCGACAAGTTGGCGGCCAGCGTGATCTTGCAAAACTGTTTGGATTTTATGCGAAACGCATAATTAGACAGAATCGCAACCTACTCATCGTAGACTTGCGCCGAGTTTCGCCCGCGACCCGACGAGGCCCGTTATCCGCCCCCTGTTATTCGCCGTTTGTCTCACCTTCGCCCTCGCCGTGGCGGCGCCGGCGCACGCCGATTGCGCCGACGCAGCGGCGACGATCCGCGCGCCGACCCTGTCGAGCGGCGACGTTCGGTCATTCGAGAGCCGCTTTCGCGAGGCGTTGACCAAGGCCTGCGGCTGGTGGGGTCCCAGCTTCGACGGCCCCTACACCCTCGACGTCGAGGAAAGCCGCGGCCCGTCGATGGCGCTGGTGCCGGTGTGGCGCGGCAATCGCGGGCGCATACTGTTTCGCGGCACCACGGTGCGGCTCGGCCGCGCGGCGATCACCCACGAGATCGTCCACGTCCTGGCGCCCAACGCCAACCGCTTCCTCGCCGAGGGGCTTGCCGTTTATGCCCACAACCTGTTGCGCGGCGAACCGGCCTTTCCCAACTTCGGCAAGAACCTGGCCATCGAGGCGCGCGAGCTGGCGGCGACCGCCGACATCGCCGCACTCGACCGGCTGGCGACCCCGGCGCGCCTCCAGCTGCCCAACCTCGACAGCCGCGACGCCTATATCGTCGCCGGCTCGTTCGTCGGCTTCCTCATCGAACGCGACGGCTTGGAGATCTTCCGCAAGCTCTACGACATGACGCCGCTGGTTGCGCGCCAGCGCGACGCCGGCGCGCCCGAGCGCTGGCGGCGCGCCTACGGCGTCAGCCTCGAAGGCTTGGTCGACGAGTGGCGCGCAACTCTCGTGGAGTAACTCTCACCCTGTCGGCGCGGTGATGGGGCCAGCCAAGTGGCCGAGCTTGAGCCAGAAGGTGCAGCCAGTCTCCGAGGTGACCGCATGCGAACTGCCCGGCGGGTTGCGCAGCCAGGTGCCCTTGGGGTAGCGGCCGACCTGGTCGGCCAATTCGCCGTCGAGCACCAGGAGTTCTTCGCCGCCGGGATGATCATGCGCCGGCAGTGCGGTTTCCGGCGCGAGGCGCATCATATAGACCTGCTCATAGTCGCGCTCGGCAAGGCGGATCACTTCGACCCCGTCGTGGGTCCAGGGCTCCCATTCCGACGTCGTCGTGTCGATGCGCACGATCTCCTGGTCGTCGGGCGCCATCTGCCACAGCTTGACGAAAATCGTGCAGCCGTCGCGGCTGAACGGCTTGTGAGACGAACCTGGCGGATTGCGCAGATACATACCGGGGCCGAAATCGCCGTGCTCGTCGGAGAACACGCCGTCGAGCACGAGAAATTCTTCACCGCCGCTGTGGGTGTGCGGCGAGAAGTAGCTGTCGGGTGCATAGCGCACGATGCTGGTGGCGCGCGCGACTTCGTCGCCGATGCGGTCGAGCAGGCGCCGTTCGACGTCGGGCAGCGGCGACGCCACCCAGGGCTCGGCGTCGGTGTCGATGACGACGCGCTGCGAAAAGTCGGCGTTGAGCTTCATCGAGACCTCCTGTCTGCTCGGCCCCTATCGGTACAGTTGGGGCGCCGTGACTATAGGTCTCAATCCCACACTTTCCAGGGTGCGGCGCCGCCGTCCCACAGCGCTTCGAGCTGATTCTTTTCGCGCAAGGTGTCCATCGGCTGCCAGAAGCCGTCGTGGGTAAAGGCGGCGAGCTCGCCGGCCGCCGCCATCGATTGCAGCGGCTCCTGCTCCCATACCGTGTCGTCGCCGGCGATCAAATCGAGCACGCTGGGTTCGCAGACGAAGAAGCCGCCATTGATCGAACCGCCGTCGCCGCGTGGTTTTTCGGTGAAGCGGGTGACCCGGCCACCCTCGATCTCGGCGGCGCCGAAGCGGCCCGGCGGGCGCACCGCCGTCATGGTGGCGCGCGCGCCCTGCGCGCGGTGATAGGCGATAGCGCCGGCGATATCGATATCGGCGACGCCGTCGCCGTAGGTCAGGCAGAAGGCTTCGTCATCGAGGTAGCGCGCGATCCGCTTGATGCGGCCGCCGGTCGCGGTATCGTCGCCGGTCTCGACGAGGGTTACCGTCCACGGTTCGGCGGCGATCTCGTGATAGCGGATATCGTTAGCGGCTAAATCGATAGTGACGTCGGCGGCGTGCAGCACGTAGTTGGCAAAGTACTCCTTTATTACGTAACCCTTGTAGCCGAGGCAGACGATGAAATCGGTGATGCCGTGATGGGCGTAGATCTTCATGATGTGCCAGAGGATCGGCCGGCCGCCGATCTCGACCATCGGCTTGGGACGAACGTCGGATTCCTCGGCAATCCGCGAGCCGCGCCCGCCCGCCAAAATGACCGCTTTCATGCCCATGCTGCCCCCGCCGTTGTGCCAAGCCCGAATGGCCCGGCAACGAAGCTCTGTATTTGGCCTTGTAGCAGGTGCGCTAGAGGCGGGCCAAGGGACCGAATTCTTCCGGGATGACCGCGCAAAACCGGTGAGCCGCGGCATTATTCGTACAATATATACGTATTAGTATGGACATATCCCCATTTTGCCCCCAAGTCGTCTAAATAAGGGCTTTTATCGATATACGAAAACGCATATATACGTACGCATGACGACTCCGCTCCGCGTAATCCGCGAAAAATTGAACATCACCCAAACCGAACTGGCCAGCCTGATGGGCACCACCCAAGCCACGGTCTCGCGCATGGAGGCTGGCCAATGGGAACCCAACGCCTCGCAAGTGCAGGCCGTATTGGCCGAATCGAAGCGCCTGGGGGTCGCT
>JBFKGW010000187.1:0-5840 GCA_041633145.1 Alphaproteobacteria bacterium | reverse complement strand
GGGCAAAGAGCGCAGCGCCGCCTGAATTTCCACCGTCCGTTCGACCGACGGCAAGTCGGCGACGAAGCGCGGCCAGGACCGGTTGAGGTCCTGCGCCATCGCCACCGCGTCGGCTGAAATTGCTCGCTTGTGTTCGGCCAGGTAGGCGTCGGCCACCACAACCGAATTTTCGACGGCGGTGCGCACTCGGTCGCTAAACCAGGCTTGCACCTGGGTATTGAATATCAATGCCGCCAACACGACGACGATGATCGCCGGCACGACCGCCACCAGCGCGAACAGCGACACCAGTTTGATGTGCAAACGCGCGCCGACCGATCCGGCGCGGCGCTGCGTCCATAAGCGGACCAATACCCATGTGATCGTCACGCCCAGCATCAACACCAGCGCCAGGTCGATGACGAGCAACACCAACACCGATTCTTGGGTAATGCCGAACCGGGAGACGTTGGTGATGCCGAAGAATGTCGCTGCGCCGGCCACCGCCGCGGCGATCATCAGAGCGACCGAAAAGCGTCGGCCGAGATTGCCGCTGTTGGTCAACCGGCTAAGCAGGCGCAGCAGCAAAGGCTCGCGCCCTGCCGTGCCGCCCGGATAATCGGCGGGGTCGTCAGCGCTTATGCTAAGGCTGTTCCCGACTGCTGGGATTTTTTCGCTTTCCACACCCATCCTACGGCGTATCACAGGTCCACCGGGTCGCATTCATAAAGGGCACGCTGTCGAAGCGCGGTACGTAGTCCCGGTCGAAAAGGCGTCTTAGGCCTATTTTACGCTGCGCACCACCTCGATGTCTAACTCGCGGATCTTCTTGCGCAGCGTATTACGGTTAACGCCGAGCAGTGCGGCGGCCTTGATTTGGTTACCGCCGGTCGCCTCTAAACTCAGCGTGATCAAGGGTTTTTCGAACTCGCGCAGCGCCCTGGCGTAGATTCCCGGTTCCGGCAGCCCACCGTTGCTTGCCGAAAAATAGGTGCGCAACTGGCGCTCGACCGTATCGCTCAGCGACGAGCTCTCGGTCGCCGAGTCGGACTGCGCTGCCGCCGTGTCGGCGAGTTCGGTCTCGATGGTACGCACATCGATGACCTGCTGGCTATACAGCGCGACCAATCGCTGGATCAGGTTCTCCAGTTCACGAACGTTGCCGGGCCAGCGGTAGCGCTGCAACCGCTCGATCGCCTGCGGCTCGATCGTCTTGGCGGGCAACGCCTCGTCCTGGGCTCGGTTGAGGAAATACGCGACCAGCTCGGGTATGTCTTCGCTGCGCTCGCGCAGCGGCGGAATGCGCAATGGCACGACGTTGAGCCGGTAGTACAAATCTTCGCGAAACAGGCCCTGGCGAACGGCGGAGCGCAAGTCTCGATGGGTGGCGGCGATGATGCGCACATTTGCGGTGATTGGCGCACGGCCGCCGACGGTCGTGTATTCGCCTTCCTGCAGGACGCGCAACAGGCGGGTCTGCGCTTCGAGCGGCATGTCGCCGATCTCGTCGAGAAACAGCGTGCCACCGTCGGCTTGTTCGAAGCGTCCGGCATAGCGGTTGGCGGCGCCGGTAAACGCGCCCTTCTCGTGGCCGAACAGCTCGCTCTCGATGAGCTCGCGCGGGATCGCCGCCATGTTGATGGCGACGAACGGCCCATAGCTGCGCTTGCCGTAATCGTGCAGCGCGCGGGCCACCAGTTCCTTGCCGGTACCGGACTCGCCGGTAATCATCACTGTGAGGTCGGTGCCCATCAGCCGCGCCAAAACGCGGTAGATCTCCTGCATCGCCGGCGACCGTCCAATCAGGGGCAGCTTTTCCTCGCTCTCCCACGACGGTTCCGCGGCGGCTGGGCTGGTGACCTCTTTCGGCGCGGTCAACGCGCGCTGCACAACCTCGATCAATTCCTTCAGGTCGAACGGTTTCGGCAGATATTCGAACGCGCCGCGTTCGGTCGCGCGCACCGCGGTGAGCAAAGTGTTCTGGGCGCTCATCACGATGATACGCAATTCGGGTCGCAGCTTGCGGATGCGCGGCACCATGTCCAAGCCGTTTTCATCGGGCATGACCACATCGGTGATCACCAGGTCGCCTTCACCGTCGGACACCCAGCGCCAAAGATTGGCGGCCGTGCTTGTCGTTCGGACATCGTGGCCCAACCGGCCCAGCGCATGGCTCAGGACGGTGCGAATACCTTGGTCGTCGTCGGCGATTAAAATGGTGGCCGCACTCATTGGCCGGATCCTCGAACGTTGGGTTGTTTGGGCAGCAGTATGCGAAATTCGGTGCGCCGTGGCATCGACTCGACGTCGATCATGCCACCGTGCTCGTCGATGATTTTCGCCACTAGCGGGAGGCCGAGACCTGAGCCGTTTTGCTTGGTCGTGACAAACGGGTCGAACAGGAACGACTTTATGTCGTCCGAGATCCCTGCCCCATTATCGCGCACCGTAATTTCCAGCGGCAGATCGACATGCTCGGAGCCGCCGGGTACCGCCAACCGGGTGCCGTGGCGGTAGCGCGTCGACAATTGAATCTCGCCGCCCGTGTCGGGCGCGGCTTCGGCGGCGTTTTTAATCAGGTTCAAAAAAACTTGGATCAGCTGGTCGCGGCTGCCGTGAACCGGCGGCAGCGACGGATCGTACAACTCGACGATGTTGACATGGCGCGCGAAGCCGTTTTCCGCGACGCGGCAAACATGGTCGAGAATCTCGTGAATATTGACTGCCTCGCGCGACGGCGGCCGGCTGTCGGTAAAGGTATCCATGCGGTTGACCAGGGCGACGATACGGTCGGTCTCGTCGCAGATCAGTTGGGTTAGTTGCCGGTTACCGGCGTCGACGGCGTCTTCCAGCAATTGCGCGGCCCCGCGGATACCCGAGAGCGGGTTCTTCACTTCGTGTGCCAGCATGGCGGCCATCGCAGTGACCGACCGGGCGGCGCCGCGCTGTGTCATTTGCCGGTCGAGCTGCCGCGCAATCGAGCGTTCCTGCAGCGTCAGGATGACGACATCGGGATTTTCCGACCAAATCGTGGCGCGCACATCGACCGTGTGGGCGCCGATCCGCGGGCTTTCGAGGTGCACCTCGGACTCGGCAACCGAGGCGCCGGCGCGGCGGCACTGCTCGACGATGCCGAGCAACGGCGCATCGGCGGGAACCAACTCCTCCAGCGAGCGGCCGTTGAGTAAAGTGGCGCCCGCGCCGAGCAGTTGCTCGGCGGCGTGATTGACGAAGCGGATGCGGTTATCGGCGGCCACGGCAATGACCGCCTCGCCAAGCGAATTGAGCAGCGATTCCGGGTCGATCGCATTGGCCGGGTTGGCCGGGCGCGGCGGATCGAGCGCGTAGCTCATGCGGCCACTGCTGCGCCAGTGGCACCAAAGAACCGCCGGATCGCTGTTTCCACCACTTTCGGATCCAGCGTGTTGTTGACCAGATTGCGAAAGGCGTTGGCATCGGGCAGACCGGCGGCGTACCAACCCATGTGCTTGCGCGCATTTCGGATGCCGGTCTCGATGCCGTAATAGCTCAGCATCTCGGCGAAGTGGGTGCGGGCGATGCGTTGGCGCTCGGCGAGCGACGGATCGGGCGCGTAAGCGCCGGTCGCGAGATAGTCGGCGACCTGACCCGGAAACCAGGGCCGGCCTTGCGCCGCCCGACCGATCATCACCCCGTCGGCGCCCGACGCTGCCAGGCAGCGCGCCGCGTCGGCGCAACTGCGAATGTCGCCGTTGGCGATAACCGGAACGCTTACCGCCTCTTTGACGGTGCGAATGAACGACCAGTCGGCCTCGCCGGTGTAGAACTGGCACCGGGTGCGTCCGTGCACGGTCACCATCTGGATGCCGCAATCCTCGCCGATGCGCGCCAGCCGCGGTGCGTTGCGGCTGTCGTCGTCCCAGCCGGTGCGCATTTTCACCGTGACCGGCACATCGACGGCGTCCACCACCGCCTTCATGATGGCGGTTGCCAGCGGCTCGTCGCGCATCAGTGCCGAGCCCGACGCCTTGCGGACGACCTTCTTGGCCGGGCAACCGAAATTTATATCGATGATTTCAGCGCCGCGGTCGGCGACGGCGCGCGCCGCGTCGGCCATCACCTCGGGATCGGTGCCGGCCAACTGCACGGCGATCGGGCCGATTTCGCCGGTGATGCGCGACCGGCGCTCCGACTGGCGGGTTTGCCGCACCATCTCGCGGCTCGCCACCATTTCGGAAAACACCAAGCCCGTACTATAACGCCGCGCCAACCGGCGGAACGGCTGGTCGCTGACGCCGGACATGGGCGCCAGAAACACGCGGTTGGGGATGGTCACCCCGCCGATACTAAGGGGTTCGTAAATGCTCATTTATTAGGCAATTGATCGCCGTGCGTAATTTCTGGGCAGCATTATAGTCAATATTGTGCACTGCACAACAGGGTTGGACTTTGAATGATGCAGACGCTGTATTCACGAGCGCGGCTTGGCAAGGTTCCGGCGCGTCGTTACGGTGCCGCACCCGCAGCTGAAACAGATAACTTGTCGTGGATACCACCGTTGCCTTAATCGTCGCCGCCGGCCGAGGCGAGCGCCTGCCGGGCGACCGGCCGAAGCAGTACCGCCCAGTGGCTGGGCGCGCGGTACTGCGGCGCAGTGTCGAGCCTTTCTTGGCCCATCCGGCGATCGACCGGGTGCAGGTGGTGTTCAACCGCGACGACGTGGCGCTCTATGACGACGCGGTGGCGGATCTGGACCTGCCGACGCCGGTGGCCGGCGGTGAGACCCGGCAGGAATCGGTGCGGCTCGGCTTGGTCGCGATCGCCGATTTCGTGCCCGCCAAGGTACTGATCCACGATGGCGCCCGCCCGATCGTCCCGCCGGTCTTGATCGGGCGCGTGGTCGCAGCGCTCGACGACAACCCTGCCGTTTGTCCGGCCCTGCCCGTCACGGATACGCTCAAGCGCGCCGCCGATGGCGCCATCGCCGGCACGGTGGATCGCCGCGATTTATGGCGGGCGCAGACGCCGCAGGGTTTCCACTACGACGCCATTTTCGACGCCCATAAATCGGTGACGGGCGTTCACACCGACGATGCCGCGGTCGCCGAGGCGGCCGGCGTGCCGGTGACCCTGGTCGACGGAGCGGAAGAAAACATCAAGATCACCACCGAGGACGATTTGGCGCGGGCAAGCCGTTGGCTGGCGGCGGCGGACGAGACGCGCGTTGGGTCGGGCTTCGACGTGCATCGGTTTGGCCCCGGCGACGGCGTGCGCCTGGCCGGCATGACAATCGCGCACGATCTGGCGCTGGCCGGACATTCGGATGCCGATGTGGTGTTGCATGCGGTGACCGACGCCATCCTCGGCGCGCTCGGTGCTGGCGATATCGGCGAGCATTTTCCGCCCAGCGACCCGGCGTGGCGGGACGCCGACTCCCGCCAGTTTGTCGAGCACGCGCTGGCGCTGTTGGCGGCGCGCGACGGGCGGCTCACCCACATCGATATCACTATTATCTGCGAGCGGCCGAAGATTTCGCCCCACCGGACGGCGATGGTCGCCAGCCTCGCCGATATCCTCGGCGTGCCGGCGGCGCGGGTCAGCGTCAAGGCGACGACCACCGAAGGCCTTGGCTTCACCGGCCGCGGCGAGGGCATCGCGGCACAGGCGACGGTGACTATGGCGCTGCCGGCCGGCGTGTTCTAACTATGGCCGAGCGCGATCAAAATCAGTCGGGCAGCGCGACGCCGTCGGCTCTGGTCTCGTTTCTTGCGACGGGCGGCGGCAGCGGTAACCTGCCGGTGGCGCCGGGCACCTGGGGGTCGTTGGTCGCTTTGCCCTTGGCGGCGGTACTGGCAATCGTCGGCGGCCAATGGTTGCTCGCG
>JBFKGW010000186.1:0-5855 GCA_041633145.1 Alphaproteobacteria bacterium | reverse complement strand
CGCGATCTATAGCGCCCTCGATATTCCGGTCGTTCCGGTGGCACTCAACTCCGGCCTGTTTTGGCCGCGCCGATCGTTGCGCATGCATCCGGGGACGATCACCGTCGAGTATCTGTCGCCGATCCCGCCCGGCCTCCCGCGGCAGCAGTTTATGAAGGAACTCGAAGCTTCGATCGAAACTGGCGCCATGCGACTTTATGGCGACGCACTTAACCAATTATTCCCTGGACAATCCATGCAGAACAATACTGCGTAGCCAGGTTGTGGATAACCTTGTGGAATTAACCATATCCAGACTCGCCACCGAGTTTCGATAGCTGTGGTAAAGTAAACTTGATTGATTACTCGGGTGGGCTCCGCAAGCGATTCGCAACCGGCAAGTTAAGGGATATAAAGACTGTAGAAACTCTTGCTAGCCCAATTTGGTGCTATAGTTTTCCTATAGTCAAAACGTTAACCATAAATATTATTTCATTTGGAAGACAGTCGTGATTCCTATCGCCGAGCACATCTGGGACATGAAATACCGGCTCAAAGACGCCGGCGGCGTCCCTGTGGATAAAACCATCGGCGATACGTGGCAACGCGTAGCCGATAGCTTGGCAGCGGGCGAAGCGGACGCTGACCGATGGTCATCGGACTTCGTTAACGCATTGACGGATTTTCACTTTCTGCCCGCCGGGCGCATTCTCGCCGGTGCCGGCACGGAGCGAAACGTCACCCTGTTCAACTGTTTCGTCATGGGCACCATCCCCGACGACATGGGCGGTATTTTCGAGCATTTGCGCGAAGCGGCCCTGACCATGCAGCACGGCGGCGGCATCGGTTACGATTTTTCCTCATTGCGGCCGAAAGGTGCTCCGGTCGCCGGGGTCGGCGCGGACGCTTCTGGGCCGGTCAGTTTCATGGACGTCTGGGACGCCATGTGCCGCACCATTATGTCGGCGGGGTATCGGCGCGGCGCCATGATGGCGACGCTGCGCTGCGACCACCCCGACATCGAGGAATTCATCACCGCCAAGCAATCGGCGGGACGGCTGGCCATGTTCAACATGTCTGTGTTGGTCACCGACGCGTTCATGGATGCGGTCCGCGACGGCCAATCGTGGCCGCTCACATTCGATGGCGTGACCTACAAGACCATCGCGGCACGCGATCTGTGGGACCAGATCATGCGCGCCACCTACGCCTACTCGGAGCCAGGCGTTCTGTTCATCGACCGCATCAACGCGCAGAACAGCCTCAACTACTGTGAGACAATTTACGCCACCAACCCCTGTGGCGAGCAGCCGCTGCCGCCCTACGGCGCCTGCCTGCTCGGCTCGGTCAACCTGGCAGCGCTGGTCGACGCACCATTTACCGACGCGGCGAGCATCAATTCAAATGGCCTCGCCAAATTGGTTCACACCGCAGTGCGCATGCTCGACAACGCCATCGACGTGTCGCGGTTTCCCCTGCCGCAACAACAACACGAGGCAACCACCAAGCGGCGGATCGGGCTCGGCGTAACCGGGCTGGCGGACGCGCTGATCATGTGTGGCCTGCGCTACGGCAGCGACGCGGCGGTATCGCAAACCGAGGCCTGGCTGCACACGCTGACCCGCGAAGCCTACTTGGCGTCGGCGGCGCTGGCGGCCGAGAAAGGCCCCTTCCCGCTATTCGACCGCGACGCTTACTTGGCCAGCCCCTTTGTCGGCAAGCTCGATGACGATGTCCGCGCGGCGATCGGCAAGCAGGGCCTGCGCAACGGTTTGCTGACGTCGATCGCGCCGACGGGCACGATTTCGCTGTTAGCCGGCAATGTGTCGTCGGGCATCGAGCCGGTCTACAGCTTCGCCCACACCCGCCACATTCTGCAGCCGGACGGCAGCCGCAAGTCGGTCGAAATCGCCGATTACGCCTACCGGATGTACCGCGACAAGTTCGGCGATAAAGAGCTGCCGGCGGCATTCGTCGATACCAACCAGCTCAGCCCGCACGACCATGTGGTGATGCAGGCCGCGGCGCAAAAGTTCATCGACAGCTCGATATCCAAGACGATCAATTGTCCCGAAGACATCGCGTTCGACGATTTCCAGGACATCTACCGGCTTGCTTACGAGACCGGCTGCAAGGGCTGCACGACCTACCGGCCCTCGATCGTGCGGGGTGCCGTATTAGAGCCGAGCGGCGAGTCGGAAGCTGAACCGGAGAGCGACACGCTTGAGACCGGCGGCGGTGTCTATATGACGCAACCGCTGGAGCGGCCGGAGGCGTTGCCGGGCAAGACCTATAAGATCCGCTGGCCCGACAGCGATCACGCCATCTACATCACGGTCAACGATATCGTCCGCGATAGCCGCCGGGTTCCGTTTGAGGTGTTCATCAACTCGAAGAACATGGAGCACTACGCGTGGACAGTGGCGCTCACGCGCATGATCAGCGCCGTCTTCCGGCGCGGCGGCGACGTTTCATTCGTGGTCGAGGAATTGAAGGCGGTGTTCGATCCGCGCGGCGGCCATTGGATGGAGGGACACTATGTGCCTTCCTTGCTGGCCGCGATTGGTGAAGTGATCGAGCAGCACATGGTCGACATCGGCTTCTTGCCGGAATCGCGCGAAGAGCGCCAACGCCTGCTGCACGAATTGCCCGCGGCGATTGGCGACCAGCCGGGGCCGGGCAGCCTGCGCGCCGGCCGCGCCTGTCCGAAATGCGGACAATTCGCCGTGATCCGCCAGGAGAACTGCGACGTTTGTACCTCGTGCGATTACTCGAAGTGTAGTTGAGGTCGGCGCTCAGTCCGCGATCACCAAGCGCTTCAACGCGTGTACCGGCCCGTCAGCGATGCCCAGTTCGTCGAGATGATCGACCGCGTCAAGCAGGTAATCGACGTTAACACCACTGCGCCCTTCGCTGTTGCGAATGAAGCGCGCCGCCGTCTCGAGCGACAGCTTACCGGCATATTGCACATGGTTATGGGCGGCGGTGTAGGTATGGGCGCGCACCATGCGATCTCCGATCCGCACCGTCACCCAGCGCGGCATGTAGGCCCGTGTCACCATCTCGCGGTGCACGAGATATTCGACCACAGCTTCCGCGTCGGCGGCGCGCACCCGATAAACGACGCCCTTGCAACTGCCGCCATTGTCGAGACCGATCACTAGGCCCGGCCGGTCGCGGGTGCCGCGGTGGACGTGCGAAAAAATGCAAAAGGCCCGATGAAAGCCATGTACGACGCCGATGTGACGTTCGAGGTGCGGAAAGTCGGGCCGCCACATCAGTGAGCCGTAGCCAAACACCCACAGGTCGTCCCGGCGGCCATGTGACGCCATAACCGCGCGCACGGTCTGGGCGAACTCCTCCTCGGTCAAGTCGTACTGATCGGTGAGGTGGCGCAGGTCGGGTTGCGGTTGGGTCATCGAGTAAAACCGGGCGCTTCGGCCCATTTGCGAACGGACGCCCAATCCGAGGATTGAACTACTAAGCCAGCGACCCGGCTCGACCGAGTCGTGCAGCTGCATATATATGAAGCTCGCGCGTGTTTTAAGGAGCAATCGAGGCCATGCGACGCCGTATCGCTATGATCGCCGGATTAGCTATCGTCGCGGTTGCCGTCGGGATCACCGCCGCGTGGTTCTTTTTCGTCCATCAAACCGAGCGCGCAATCGACCAGTGGGCCGACGACCAGCGGGCGAACGGTGTCGATGTCAGCTGGCGGAGCCTACGATTTACCGGCTATCCGCTGCGCATCGACGCCCAGATCGACGAGCCGCAGATGATCATTCGTCAGCCCACTCGAACGGCGACCTGGAAGCCGCCATTGGTGACCTTCAAATTCTCCTCGATTTCACCCGACACCGTCGAATTCGTCAGTCCCGGCGTACACGATTTAAGCGCCACCTTTGAAGACGCGACGTGGTCGGCATTGATCGATGCGGAAACTTTGGAAGGACGTGCCTCATTCCCGCCCGGCGACTACCGGCGGATCGAGCAACTCGCCGGCCGGTTCGCCGGCGTGCGAATGACACCGCAGGCCTGGGCCGACCCGGTAATCGTCGAGCGCGGCACTTTTGAGGCGGCGCGGCGCACCGCGATCCCGGTCAATTCGCTCGCCGTTCATCCCCAGGGCGTTTCGCTCGAACTCGAATTTGCGGCGCACGATATTCGCCTGCCCGAGAATTTACTCGCCGACAGCGCGCTGGAAATCCTGGGATCTTTGATCAGCGCTGTATCGACCGACGTGCAGGTCAACGGTGACTTGGGCACGAGTTCGGTCACGCCAGAGACCCTGACCGCCTGGCGCGATGGCGGCGGCACGGTTGAAATCGCATCGATCAAATTGCGCTGGGGATCGCTGCAAATCGATGCCGACGGGACCCTGGCGCTCGATGGCGATCTGCAGCCGGTCGGCGCTTTCGCTACTCGCATTGCCGGTCTCGAAGAGTTCGTCACCGCGATGGAAAACAGCGGCGTGCTATCGCCGAACGATGCCGCTGTCGCACGCGTCACTTTGGCTATTCTGACCCGATCTTCCGATGATGGCGGGCCGAACCGGGCCGAAATTCCGATTACCCTGCAGGAGCGAATCCTGCGGCTGGGGCCGGTTACGCTGATACAATTCCCGCCGATTGTCTGGCGGTGACCTGTCGATCGGGCGCGCGCCGGGGTGGGCTATTCCTTGTCCTCGCTGTCACCGTTCTCGGTGTACTGAAAGCGGCCGGCCTGGCGCGCTTCAACGACGCTGCGGCGGATCGCCCGGGTGCGGGTAAAGACTTTCTCGAGCTGTTCACCGTCATTCCACCGGATCGCCCGCTGTAACGCGGTCAAATCCTCGTTGAAGCGGCCGAGCATTTCCAGCACCGCGTCCTTGTTGCTCAAGAACACGTCGCGCCACATCACCGGATTGGAACCGGCGATGCGGGTGAAATCGCGGAACCCGCCGGCCGAGTATTTGATGACCTCGGCGGTGGTCACGATATCGTCATCCTCGCGGTTGGCTTTCAGCTGACCTTCGAGATCGGCCGCTGTGGCAACAATGGTGTAGGCGATTAGATGGGGCAGATGGCTGGTGATCGCCAGCACCCGGTCGTGGTGCGCGGCATCCATAATTTCGACATCGCTGCCGACCCGCCGCCACATCTCGGCGACCCGCTCGACCGCTTGCGCATCGGTGCCGTTCTCCGGGGTGAGGATCGCCCAGCGATCATCGAACAATTCGGCAAAGCCCGCTTGCGGCCCGGAATGCTCGGTGCCGGCGACCGGATGGCCCGGCACCAGATGGACGCCAGCGGGGAGTGCCGGTTTGACCTCTCGAATCACCATTTCCTTGACCGAGCCGACGTCGGTGACGATCGCACCAGCGGCAAGGTGGGGCGCCATCGCCGCCGTAGTCGTCTGGTAGACCCCCACCGGAATGGCCAGGACGACCAAGTCGGCGCCAGCGACCGCACCGCCGATCTCTTTATGGATGCTATCGACGATCGCCAGCTTCTCGGCGGCCGCGCGCGCCTCGGCGTCGGCGTCGTGGGTGGCGATATGACCCGCCAGGCCGTGCGCTCTGAGCGCCCGCGCCAGGGACGAGCCGATCAGGCCGATGCCGATGATCGCCACACGCTCGAAAAGTTGGATATCAGTCATTTTTCTCGAGGAATTCTTGCAAGGTGTCGCGCACGGTCGCCATTTCGTCGCGCGTGCCGATCGACATCCGCACCCAATCGGGCAGTCCATAGCCGCCGACCCGGCGGGTCACGATACCTTTGCTGAATAGATACTGGTAGGCCGCTTCCGCATTTTTCGGCGTATCGGGATCGAAATGAACGATCACGAAGTTAGCGACCGATGGATTGACCGTGAGGCCCAGCGCAGCAACCTCGCTG
>JBFKGW010000185.1:0-5861 GCA_041633145.1 Alphaproteobacteria bacterium | reverse complement strand
GACCGTCTGTGAGGGTCCGGTTACCTACGGCGACCACGCCCCACTCGAGCGCGACATCGCCAACCTCAAGGCGGCGACAGCCGAGGCCACACCGACCGACATCTTCATGAACTCGGTCTCGCCTGGTTGCCTGTCGACCTATGTACCCAACCGGTACTACGCCAGCCGCGACGAGTACCGTGAAGCGCTGATCGAAGCGCTGCGGCCGGAATACAACGCCATCTACGAAGCCGGCTTCGTGCTCCAGCTCGACTGTCCCGATCTCGCCGGCGCCCGTCACACCGACTACCAGGAGATGGACGAAAAGGAATTCCTCGCCGATGCGGAAAAAAGCATCGACGCGCTCAACGCGGCGACGTCGGACATTCCGCCCGAAGCCATGCGCATGCACATCTGCTGGCTTAACTATTCCGGTCCGCATACCCACGACTTGCCGATCAAGAGTCTGTTCGGGCTGTTGAACAAGGCGCGGCCGCAGGCGTTGTTGTTCGAAGGCGCCAATCCGCGCCACGCCCACGAATGGGAGGACTGGCGGGCGGCCGACATTCCCGACGACAAGGTTTTGGTGCCCGGCGTGATCGATTCCACCAGCAACTTCGTCGAGCATCCAGTGCTGATCGCCCAGCGTATCTGCCAGTACGCAGACATCGTCGGCCGCGAACGGGTGCTCGCCGGCAGCGACTGCGGGTTCGGCACCTATGCCGGCCGCAAGGGGGTTTTCCCCAGCGTGGTGCTGGCCAAATTCCGCGCCCTGGCAGACGGCGCGCAGATTGCGACTGAACGGTTGTGGTAGGCGAGGGGGCGCTCGTCCTACCTTCTATTCGATCATTCTCGCAGCGATGCCTGCGCCCAGCGTATCCGCCTTACGGCTCAACAAGCTTGCGGTAGAGATGCCACGTCCCATGGCCCAATACCGGCAGGACAACGCCGAGGCCGATCAAAAAAACCACTGCGCCGGCAGACAGCAGCACCACGACGATCAGTCCCCAGAGAACCATCGTCAAAGGATTAGCCGCGACGGCTCTGATCGAGGTCGTGACCGCTGTTACGGCGCCCACCGGCCGGTCCAGGAGTAACGGGAAGGCGACCACCGAAATCGCGAGCGCCGCTAAGGCGAAGATGAACCCGAGTGCATTGCCGTACACGATCAGCGCACCGCCGCGTCGGGTGGTCAGCACCTGGGTCACAAAGTCTGAAACCGATTCAGGCGGCGCCGCGCCGAACAGGCCAAAGTAAATGAACTGCGCCAAAAATAGCCAAGCCACATAGAGCACCATCATCGCCACCGACAGTGCGACAATCGGCGCGAAGGCGCCGGAGTGGACGAAACCGAACGATGACCGCCATGTGATATCGAGCCCGCGCTCGCGACGCCGGCTCATTTCGAACAAGCCGACCGAGATGACCGGGCCGAGCAGCGTGAAGCCGGCGATCACCGGAAAGGCGAGGTGCAGCAGATTCTGGCCGATCAGGAACAGCGTCAGCAGCAGCGCAAACAGTGGATAGAACAAAAACAAGAACGCGACGAAGCTGGGATTAGCATTGAAGTCGTCGAAGCCTTCTTTCAGCGCCTGCCAGAGATCGTTCACGCCGATCTTGCGGATGGCGATCTCTCTCGATGTGACGTGGTTGTCGTGAAACGTTCTTTCTTGAGCCATGGCAAAACCCTCCTTTGCGAAAGAGTCTTCGCTGCCACGGGGCGGGCGACCGAGACCTGTCGCGCCGGGCGCTCGCCTGCCGTGGCGAACTCTCGATGTCTCAGTATAGGACAAAATGTCGCACCCTGTCGCCTCACTTATCGGCGAGCAAGTGCACGGTGCAAACGCCAATTACGGGTCTGCTTAGGGGATGTGCCCTGTGGCCTTAAGCGGCGACGACTGCCGCCGTTGACGGTTCGGCTGATTGGGGCGCTTCCGAAGTCCACGCCGGTCCTGCCATTTCCGTTTCGAGGATCCGCTCGATCCCGATTTCTTGCAGCAGCTGTCGGACTTCCTGCAAGGCGGCCATGTGCGACATGGTCAACGTGACGCCGCTGGCCTGGTCGCGAATATCGAGCAAGGTCAGGCCATCCAAAAACAACTCGCGGAAAATCACCCGCTCGCTGAAGCCGGCGACCAGGCGCAGCCCCAGCCCGTCGGCCAATTCGGCCAACGCTTGATCCATGCTCTGTCCGTTGCGCGAATCTAGCATGGCGACGCGGTTGCGCATGACCAGCCATTCGACGGACTTCTTGCCAAGTTCGACACGGCGGTTGTTCTGGTGCCAGACCATGTCGGCATAGCGGCCCATCGCCTGGAAGCCGCCGGAAGCCGGGTCGATGCGCCCCAGCTGGTCGAGGTCGACGAAACTGTCGTTGATCGGCGTGACCAGGACGTCGGCGAAAAAATGCGCTTCGCGCGCCAAGTGGGCGTCGCTGCCCGGCGTATCGACCACGATGAAATCGCAATCCGCTAACGCCTCGATCGCCCGGCTGAGCCGTTCGCTTTCTTCTTGCGCGGCATCGCGGCGATCGTGCAGCTCGCTGCGGCCGAGCGTGCGGTAGAGCGGTTGCGGCAGTTCGATCACCTGCCGCGCCGCATAGGTGCGACGGTTGTCGAAATAGCGCGTCAGGGTGCCCTGCTGGGCGTCGAGGTCGATCGCGCCGACGCGATAGCCGTCGCGGAGCAGACCGACGATGATATGCATCGCTGCGGTCGACTTGCCGGTGCCGCCTTTGCCGTTGCCGAACACGATAACGGTGGCGCGCCGCCGCGCCGCCTTGGCTGATGGCCGTTCGATGACGAGGCGTGGCGCGGTTTCGGCCACGTCGACAGCTACATAATCCCTGTGCGCCTGATCTGTCGTCAAAGCTGTCTGGTCCAGGGTCATGGGGTCCGCTTAACCAATCGCCCACAAAAGCAGGCGCGGCAGATTGGCGCGAACGTGGTTAATTTTTTATGAACAAGTGGGCGATTCGGGGAAGTGAAAGGTCGTTGAGATTGATTTTACCTCAGCGCGCGCATAGCAGCTGCATAGGCTTAGGTTTTCGTCGTCCGATTGCGCAGCCAAATAAAGCTATAAAAATAACCGATCCACAGGATCAGGGAGAGAATGTAGAACGTCAGCGTCCGCCACGACCAAAGCGGCCAGCCGCCGGCACGGCCGAAAGCGATTATATTCGGGTGGAAAGAAAAGAGCTGCGAGCGCCAGCGGTTCCACAGAATGGTGACCTCGTTCTTGCGGTCCTCCGCCGTTTTGGCATCGTTAAAGACGCGTTCGCTGTTGCGTTTAAACCACCACCACGAATCTTCGTTCTCTAACTCGACGCCGGCATCGGCGCGGTTGCGCATGTAGACATATTGTACGTCGCGCGTATTGCCGCGGGCATCGGGGTCAGTCCGCCGTACCTCCGTGCCGCTTATCGTGCCGGTGGTCCAAGTCGGACGCGCATATTCCCATCCGAACCACAGCGGCATCCCGACTACCAGAGCCCCGATAGCCACTGCGACGGCACCCGTTCGCCAAAGCGCGAAGACGAATAACGCGACGCCAAGCAGCAAGATATAGCCAAGCGAGAACCAGATCTCGAGCATGTCACTTTCCCGTTTTGCCCTCCGCCACTCACGATGCTTTCGCCCGAAAGAGCAAATCAGCGGAACCTGTAAGAATGGCGCCTTATGAACATGGGCATGCGTGCCCGGTCTGGCTAGATGCCACTCAGTCGGACGGTATGTCGCCGATATCCCAGAACAATCCGGTCATGATTTGCAGCCCCTCGCGCGCCACCGAGGCGAGCATGTGCTCATTGGGCGCGTGCTGGGCGCAGCCGGCGTAGGAGTGGGGGATCCACACCGTCGACAGGCCGAGCAGCTCGGCGAAGATGTCGTTGGGGATGCTGCCGCCGATGTTGGGCACCAGCGCCGCCGGCCGGCCCAGCGTCGCGCCGATCGAGCGCAGCGCCAGCTGCGCCCACGGGTCGTCGGCGTTAAGGCGGGTGGCGCGCATGCCGGCCATGCGGGTGGCGGCGACATCGACCTCGCCGAATCCCTTGGCATCGAGGTGGCGGCGCAGCGCCGGCAGTATCGCGTCGGGGTCGGTGCCGACCACGTAGCGCAACTGGCACACCGCGCGCGCCATCGGCTGGATGGCGTTTTGTGGTTTGCCCGGATCGCCCAGTTCGAGCGCCAGCACGGCGAAGCTGTTCCAGCCATAGACCCGCTCTTCCGGCGTCAGGCCCGCTTCGCCCCAATCGGGATCGATCGCCGGCGCGTTGGGGCCGCCGGAAATTTTGATCTCGGCCAGTAGCGCGCGCACCTCGTCGCTCAGCGAGCTCGGCCGCCATTCGGCAATCGCGATCTGACCGCGCGCGTCGGTGAGGCTGGCGATGGCGTGGGCGAGGATGATGCCGGGATCTTTGATCAGCCCGCCCCAGTTGCCGGAATGGTGGGCGCCGTCGCGCAAGCTGACCTTCATCTCGAAATTGACCAGCCCGCGCGAGCCGAGCACGACAGTTGCCCGTTCGGGGTCGAGGCGCGGGCCGTCCGACGCGATCAACACGTCGGCGGCGAGGCGTGCGCGCTCTTGCTCGCAAAAGGCGCGCAGGCCGCGCGAGCCCATCTCCTCGTCGCTTTCCAGCAGGATCTTGCAGTTGAAGCCAAGGCGTCCGCGCTCGTTGAGCACGGTCCTGAGCGCGCTGATGTTGATCCAGTGCTGGCCCTTGTTGTCGGCGGTGCCGCGGCCATACAGGCGATCGCCGTCCGCGGTCAGCGTCCACGGCGACAGGCCATCGTGCCAGCCGTCATCCTGGCCGACCACCACGTCGCCGTGGCCGTAGATCAAAACCGTCGGCAAGTCGGCGCCTTCCGCGCGGTGCGCGAATAGCAGCGGCCCAGCGGCCGGCTCGGGATTATCGAGCAGCTCGAGGGTAAAGCCGCAATCGCTCAGCTCGGGGCCGATCACCTGATCGAAATAATCGCGCAGCGCCGGCTGCGCGCCGTCGAGCTGGCTCTGGGTCGGCGCGGCGACCAGCCGCGACAGGCCGGCAACGAAGCCGCCATCGTCGAAGTATCGCTCGGCCTGGGCGACCGCGTTGTCTCTTGTACCGCTCATATCGTCATCATAACCCGGTCGTTGCTATAGTGCGCGGATGTTGGTGAGAAAAGGTGAGACATGAAGATCGCGGTAATCGGCGGCGGGCCGGCGGGGCTGTATTTTTCCTATCTGATGAAGCGCGATAACCCGGGCCACGACATCACGGTGATCGAGCAGAACCCGCGCGACGCCACCTTCGGCTTTGGCGTGGTGTTCTCCGACCGAGCGCTCGAATTCCTGCGCGCCGACGACGAGGACACCTACCAGTATCTGATGCCCCATATGGAAACCTGGCCCGATCTGAAGATTGTGCACAAGGACGAGCACATCCCGATCGACGGCAACGGTTTTACCGCGATCGGGCGCCTCGAACTTTTAAATCTGCTGCAGGACCGCTGCGAGGACGTTGGCGTGACGCTGGAATTCGAGCGGGTGTTGGACTCGCTTGACGAGGTCGCCGACGCCGATCTGATCGTCGCCGCCGACGGCGTGAATTCCTTCATCCGGCGCGGTTATGCCGAAGATTTCCAGGCCTCCGAAACCCAGCTCAAGAACCCCTTCGTGTGGTACGGCACGAGCCAGGTGTTCGAGTGTCTGAGCTTGACCTTCCGGCAAAACGACGACGGCGTGTTCTGCGCCCACCATTACCGCTACAGCCCGACCATGAGTACGTTCCTGGTCGAGACCGACCCAGCGACATTCAAGAAGGCAGGTTTCGAGGGCATGAGCGACGCCGAGACCCGGGCCTATTGCGAAGCGGTGTTCGCGCCCGACCTCGGCGGGCACAAGCT
>JBFKGW010000184.1:0-5861 GCA_041633145.1 Alphaproteobacteria bacterium | reverse complement strand
GCAAAATGCGAGTACATGAACCCAACTGGCTCGATCAAAGACCGCATGGCGGCCTACATCATCGAACAGGCGGAAAAAGAGGGCCTGCTCAAGCCGGGCAGCACGATCGTCGAAAACACCTCCGGCAATACCGGTCAGAGCCTGGCAATGGTGGCCGCGGTCAAGGGCTACCGCTGCGTATTCACGCTGCCCGACAAGATGAGCCAGGAAAAGATCGACATGATGAAGGCCTATGGCGCCGAGGTGGTGATCACGCCGACCGACGTGCCGGGCGATTCGCCTGACCACTACGTCAACACCGCCAAGCGGATCGCCGCCGAAACGCCGAACGCATTCTACGTCAATCAATATCACTCGCAATGGAACATCGAGGCGCACTACCATTTCACCGGCCGCGAGATTTACGAGCAGACCGACGGCGGCAAGATCGATGTGTTCATGGGCGGCACCGGGACCGGCGGCACGGTGTCTGGCGTCGGCCGCTGGTTCAAAGAGCACGCGCCCGACGTCAAGATCATCGGCGTCGATCCGCTGGGCTCGGTCCATTACCACCTGTTCAAGACCGGCAGCCTGCCGACGGCCTATGTCTATGGCGTCGAAGGGATTGGCGAAGACATCAAGTGCGACGCCATGGATTTTTCCGTCGTCGACGACATGCGCCAGGTCAACGACAAGCAATCCTTCGACATGGCGCGCCGACTGGTGCGCGACGAAGGCCTGTTCGTCGGCGGCTCGTCCGGCTCGATCGTCCACGCCGCCGTCGATGTCGCCCAGGAAATCGGTCCCGATAAGACGATTGTCGTTACCTTGTGCGATTCCGGTTCGCGCTACATCTCGAAATTCCTGTCAGACGCCTGGATGAAGGATCACGGCTTCCTCGAAGAAGGGCCCGAGCTGGGCCTGGTGGAAGACCTGCTGACGGAACGCAACATGTCGCCGGTCACCGCCAACGCCAACACGCCGATCTCGGAAATCATCCGCCTGATGCGCGACCACGGGGTATCGCAGATCCCGATGATCGAAAGCGGCAAGCTGACTTCGATGGTGCACGAATCCGATATTATCCACGGCCTGCGCGAGGGTCGGATCGGTCCGCAAACGCTGACCCGCGACGTGGCCAATCCGATCGGCGGGCTGATCTACCCCAAGGCCCGGATCGAAGAGCTGTTTCATCTGTTCGATGCCGACGTTGTGGCGGTCGTCGTCGATGGCGGCAAGGTCGTCGGCGTGGTGTCGCAGATCGATCTGATCGAGCACCTCGCCAAGAATCCAGGCCCCGGGCCCTACGCGGTGACGTCCTGAGCGGCCAGCGCCGCGTTCTCGACGCGGATGCGGTGCCACAGCAAGACCGCATTGGCGACGCTGAAGGCGAGCGCAATTTGCCAGGCGCCGGCGATCAGCGGCACCACAGCGATCTCGCCGGCGACGACCAGATAGTTGGGGTGGCGCAGCCAGCGGTAGGGGCCGCGCTTGACCAGCGGCGCTCCCGGCAGGGTGATCACCCGGGTGGTCCAATAGCGGCCGAGCGAGACGATCACCCACACCCGCCCCGCTTGCAGCACCAGGAAGAGAATAAAGAGAAGCGGGTCGAGGACTGCATCGGCCGGCACGAACACAGCCAGGCTCCCCAGCCAGGCTACGTGCAGCGCCACCATCACCGGATAGTGGCCGGCGCCGTGCTCGATGCCGCCGGCGGCAAGCAGATTACGGGTGTTGATCCGAGCGATGACCAGCTCGACCAGCCGCTGCAACGCGATCAGGGCGATCAGCAGATACCACAGGGAGACGATCACGCCGCGTCCAGCAACGCGAACGAAGCGGTAAATCCAGGACCGAGCGCCGACATCAACAGGTAGCCGGTCGGCGCCTCGGCGAGCGTCTCTTTCAAGACGAACAATGCGGTCGCCGCCGACATGTTGCCGTAGTCGCGCATCACCGCGCGCGAGATGGTGAGCGCCCCCGGCGCCAAGCCCAGCACCTCTTCCAGTGCATCGAGCACTTTGGCGCCACCGGGGTGGCAGATATGCCGCTCGATGTCGCTTACGGTCAGGCCGTGGCGCGCGAGAAAGGCCGCCGCCGGTGCCGGCAGGTTCTCGCGGATAAAACGAGGCACGTCGCGCGACAGCTGAACGCCAAAACCGTCATTGCTGAATGCCCAGCCCATTACGTCGAGCGAGTTCGGCCAGGTATGTTCGGCCCAGTCGAGGATCGTTGGCCCGGTCCCGCCACATTCGACCAGCGCGCCCGCCGCCCCGTCGCCGAACAGCGCGGTAGAGATAATGTTGCTCTTCGACGTGTTATTGACCTGAAAGGTCAGGCCGCACAGTTCGACCACCAGCAGCATTACCCGCGACCCCGGCCGGCTGAGCGCCAGCTGCGCCGCCCGAGCCAGGCCCGATACGCCACCGGCGCAGCCGACGCCAAACACCGGCAGGCGCTCGACGTCGCGGCGCAATCCCATGCGCTCGATCAGCAGCGCGTCGAGGCTGGGCGTCGCCATCCCGGTGGTCGACACCACGACCAGGGTATCGATATCATCGGTTGTCAGCGCCGACTGCGCGAGCAATGAGCCGGCCACGCGTTCGAGCAAGCGCACCGCATTTTCGATGTAGAGATCGTTGCGCTCGGTAAAGCTGTGCGACCGGCCGTACCATTCGATGGGCACGCACGAATAGCGCGTGGCCACACCGGCATTGGCGTAGACCGGCGTGAAGCGGTCGAAATCGGGCACATCGGGTGCGAAAATCTCGGCCGCCCCGGCGACCACGTCGCTTTGCTGCAGCACGAACTCGGGAACCGCGTTTGCCACCGCCGATATGCGCGCGCGCACCGACTTGCCGGTATCTGGCATCAGGCGCTCGGCGTCGCTGCTTGCGGCGCCTGCGCGGCGCGCGATTCAATGCGTTCACGGATCGCCAGATAAGTTGCGCCGGTGAAAATCATGGTGCCACCGACCCAGGTGAACAGATCCGGTACTTCAGCGAAAATCAAAAAGCCGAGAGCCGATGCCCAAATCAGCCGGCAAAAGTCCATCGGCATGATGACCGCGGTATCGGCAAGCCGCAGCGCTTGCGCCAACGTGAGATGCCCGGCGGTGCCGATCAGTCCGACGATCAGCATCAGGCCGAGCTGCTCCAGGGTTGGCCAGGTCCACACGAACAGCGCCGGGATCAGCGACAGCGGCGTCATAAATAGGACCATGTAGACGATGATGGTCGGCGGCGCGTCGTGCCGTCCGAGCAACTTGATGACCACCAGGATACTGCCCCAGATGAACGCCGAGCCGAGGATCAGCAGCGGGCCGTTGCCGATTTCCGCGAACCCGGGCCGCAAGATCACCAGCGTGCCGGCGAACCCGAAGAGGAGCGCCGCCCAGCGCCGCCAGCGAAACATTTCGCCGAGAAACAGCACCGCCAAGGCGGCAGCAAACAACGGCGCGGCAAATCCGAGCGCATTGGCGGTCGCCAGCGGCGTCATCGACAGGCCGAAGAAAAACATCATCATGGCACACACGTGACCCAGCGAGCGCACGCCATGGGTGCGCAGCCGGTCGGTGCGGAATACGCGCCAGCCGTGCATGATGACCAGGACGATGGCGATCGGCGCGCCGAAAAAGGTCCGGAAAAAGGCCACCTCGAAGGGGTGCAACTCTGTCATCAAGTCGCGGATCAGGGTGTGCATCGACACGATCATAATCGTCGTCAGGAACATCCATGCCATGCCCTGGAGATTGTCGGACAAGTGACCGGATACGGATCGCTTTGATTCACTCACCAAACTACTCCAGCGGCGCCCGCCGCTTGGTTGTGCGCCCGCCGCGATTGCCGCAAGATGTTGGGGCTAAACTGCACGACTAAAAAGCCAGTTGGGAGACAACTACGATGATCACGGCAATTGTCCAGTTCAAAGTAGCCGATGATGTAGGCCGTGACGAAGTATTGACCAATATGCGAAACGTCGCACCGCGTTTCGAGAGCGTGCCCGGCCTGATCCGAAAAAACTTCCTGTTCGACGAGGCGCGCGGCGTCGGCGGCGGCGTTTATACCTGGCAATCGCGCGAGGATGCCGAGGCGCTCTACGCCGAGGGCGGCGCCTGGCGCGAAGCGATCCGCAATTTGTACGGCGTCGATCCGGAGATCACCTGGTTCGAAACCCCGATCATCGTCGACAACGCCAGCGGCGAGATCGAAACCGCCGACCAATAATTGCTGCCAAAATCGAAGGAAGGTCTGGCATGGGAGAGATAAAAAAGGCGGTTCAGTTCGCCCGCACCGGCAATCCGCCCGATGTGGTCGAGGTGGTCGATCTGGAAACCGCGCCGGTCGGCCCCGGCGATGTGCTGATCGACGTGGAAGCGGCGTCGATCAATCCCTCGCACCTGCTCACCCTGTCAGGCGGTTACGGCATCCAGCCTGAATTGCCTGCTGTGCCAGGGGCCGAGGGAATCGGCAAAATCGTCGAGGTGGGCAGCGAGGTGACCAACGTCAAGCCGGGCGACCGGGTGATGATCCCGCCCTACTCCGGTACCTGGCGGCAACAGGTTGTGGTGCCGGCAGACCGGATCACCGTTACCTTCCCTGCCGACGGCGATCCCAAACAAATGGCGATGATAATGGCCAATCCGCCAACCGCCTGGCTGCTGTTGAAAACCGTGGTCGACCTGGCGCCCGGCGACTGGCTGATCCAGAACGCCGCCAACTCGGCGGTCGGTCAGTACATCATGGAGCTGGCCAGTATCTATGGTTACAAGACGGTCAATGTGGTGCGCCGCGACGACCTCGATGACATCATCGCCAAAGCCGGCGGCGATGTTTGCGTGGTTGACGGCCCCGACCTTGGCGAGCGGGTCAAGGCTGCGACCGGTGGCGCCGAAATCAAGCTGGCCATAGACGCGGTGGCCGGCGAAGCGACGCAACATCTGGCCGACTGCCTGGCCGATAATGCGGTGATCGCCAATTACGGCCTGCTATCGGGCGAACCGTGTCATCTGTCCCCCAACGATATTATTTTCCGCAATCTAAGCCTGCGCGGCGTGTGGCTCAGCATGTGGCTACAAGGGCGCGAGTCGACACCGGAATCGCGCGCCGCCGTTTACGAGGAACTACGCGGCTACATCCTCGAAGGCCGTATGCATGCCGAGATCGAGGCGACCTACCCGCTAGACCAAATCAAGGAAGCGGTCGCGCACGCCCTGCGGCCACGCCGCGGCAAAGTGGTGATCTTACCCAACGGTTAGGACGGAACTCGCCGATGAGCGCGAAGTCGATCCGCAGGGGTCTTGCCGGCGCCGTGACGGCGTTACTGCTGCTGGCAGGCGCTCCCGCGCAACCGCAAGCGATCCAGCTCGCCGCGAAGGACGAGCACCTGGCGGAACCGCTGCCCGCCGGTGCCGAGCCGGTTCGCACCGGCACCCTGCGCGACGGCGACCCGGTCCACCGCGGTTCCGGCAACGCGCTGGTGCTGAGACTGCCCGACGGTTCGCACGTGGTGCGCCTGGAAAACCTTGAAGTGGTGCCCGGCCCCAACCTGTTGGTCTATTTGGTCACCCACGAAGACCCGTTGTTTCCCGAGGACGTGATTGCCGGTTTCCGCAGCCTCGGCCGGCTCAAAAGCCGCTTCGGCGATCAGAATTACGCGGTGCCCGAAGGCGTCGATCTCACCCACTACGGCAGCGTCGTCGTGTGGTGTGAGACCTTCCAGGTCCAGTTCGCCGTCGCCGCGCTCGACAACGCTGTTTAATCGCCGGACCGGAGCGCCTCGATACGCCGGTCGAGCGGCGTGATCAGCGCCGCGAAGCGGGCCGCCAGCCAGCCCATCGGCCGCGACCAGTTGAGCCGGGTGAACAGCAACAGGAACGGCAG
>JBFKGW010000183.1:0-5870 GCA_041633145.1 Alphaproteobacteria bacterium | reverse complement strand
TGCGGCCGATTCTTCCGCGACAACCTTGCTGATCTCACCCGACAATTCACCACCCGCAATCACCTCGATGCGGCCGTACAGCACCTTGCCCGACACCGATCCGCCGTTTTCGATGCGTAAGAGGCCAGTTACCGTTAAATCGCCTTCGAAGCGCCCATGAATGTCGGCGGAATCGACCCGCGCCGTCCCGGTAAACACGCCACGCTGCGATATTTCCAGGGCTTCGCCATCCAAGGTTGCGTCGATATTGCCTTCCACCACTAGGGCCGCGCAGTTGCTGATTTCGCCTTTGAGTTCGATACCGGGGCCGACGGTCATGCGGCTGCCCTGAGACATCGACGATGACATTGCGTCGCTGTCACGCGAATCGCGCCGCATCGGCGGAATGTCGGGTAATCTGCGTGAGGGTAGAGGAACTGTACTCTTGTCGCTGTCGCTCATAGACATGTTGCCGTCCACTCCTGTCCCGGCGGCAGTTAGCGCCGCCCTATTGTCTCCCTCAGCCGTAACCAGTTTGGCCGGGAGCGCGTTTTGATTGGAACCTATTCTAACCCAATTCTGATCCCTTAGGGCAACGCCAAAGGAAACCATTTTCGGTACTAGCGTTGCCAGCGGACGAGCTTAATCGCACGTTCACGTGGCACGATTATGGCAAAGGGCCGAAAAACCGGCACAAATCGCCCTAGCCGGTCGCTGCGAGAGCCTTCTGTTCGGCTTCGAACATGTAGTCGCGCACGATCGGTACGGCATCCCTCTGGGGCGACAGCAAAAGCTGGAAGACCATGTTGGAGCCGTTTAGAAATCCCAGTTCGACGGCGGCCAGGTAAAACTCCCACATGCGGCAAAACCGCTCGTCGTAGAGCGCCGCCGCTTCGTCGCGGTGGGCGGCGAAGCGCTGCCGCCAATGACGGATGGTGTAGTAGTAGTGGAGGCGCAATACCTCCATGTCGGCCACCCAGATGCCCTGGCGTTCGGCCGCGGCAAAGACTTCGGACAGCGCCGGCACGTAACCGCCGGGGAAGATGTATTTACGGATAAACGGCCCAGTGGTACCGGGTTGGGTCATGCGTCCGATCGAGTGGACGAAGGCGAAGCCGTCGGGCGCCAATAGGCTGCGAATCTTGGCAAAATACTCGTCGATATGGCCGATACCGACGTGTTCCATCATGCCGATGGAAACCACCCGGTCGAACGTGCCGTCGACTTCGCGGTAGTCGTTTTGCACGAAATGCACCTTGTCGTTGACGCCGGCTGCAGCGGCGCGCTCTTCGGCGATGCGGATTTGCTCGGGCGACACGTTGATCGACGTGACCTTAGCGCCGGCTCGCGCCAAATGGATCGCGAAGGCGCCCCAGCCGCCGCCGATCTCGCAAACCCTCATGCCGGGTTCGAGCGCCAGCTTGGCGGTGGCGCGCGCGAGCTTGGCTCGTTGCGCTTCCTCGAGGCTATCGTCGGGCGAGCGGAAGAAGGCGCAGCTGTAGTTGAGGTCCTCGTCGAGGAACAGCCGGTACAGATCGGTCGCCAGATCGTAGTGGTGGCGGGCCTGTTTTTTCGCCCGCTCGACGTCGTTGGCTTGATGACGCCGCCGGGCGGCGCGCCATAGGCGGCGTTGCAGGCTCTGCACGGGATGGGCGCCCAAGGACGGGCGATTGATCGAGAACAGATAGAGCAGGTCGTAGATCGTCGACCCTTCTTCGAAGGTCAGCGTGCCATCCATGTACGCTTCAGCGGCCGCCAGTTCGGGGTTGAGGAACAGCCTCCAGTGCAAGGCTCGGTCGTGCAGTCGTACCGTTACGTGGACTGCCGTGGCGTCGTCGCCGAACTGGTGGCGATTGCCGCGTGCATCGAATAGATCCAACCGGCCTCGCTGCACGAACCCCTTGAGGAGGTTTGCCAAAAGTAACATCGAGAGCCTCTTCGATTTGCCGCACCGCCTGAGCGGTTCTACCTTATCGTCCGCCCTATCGCGACGAAAGCGTGGTGGGTTGTGCGCAAGCGCCGGATCGCCGCCCGCTCAACCCCCGGCCAAATCCAAAGCCGGAACGTCCTATTTGGGCTCCGCCGCCGGTTCCAGACAGATCTTTCTCACCGCTGTTTTGCTAATCCGCTCGCACAATTCCGGCGCCGCATCGAGCTCCACGACCTGGATTAAGAAGCACGCATCGCGCACGACGTCGAGCTGTATCTGATCGCACAACAGCGGGTCGCGCGTCGCCGCGGCGACGCCGCTGACGCAGGAATCGCGCATCAATAGCAACCTGTTGTTGCGGATCGGAATACGCTCGCACGGGCCGGGGTCGCCGCTGTGCTCGGCAAACAGGGAGATGCAATTGAAGCGCACGGCAAAGTCGTAGGCGCCTTCGCAACGCGTGACATCGTTCTCTGATTCGGCGGCTTCCAAAAAGCAGCGGATCTGGTTGGGCAGGGGGCCGGCGTCGCTGCACCGGGCCGTCGGATCGTGCTGTTGTTGCGCCCCTGCCGGAGCAGTCGTCGCCGATAGGGTTATAAGCCCCAAAAGTGTCGAGGCAGCAGGAATAATTAGGCGTAGCATCGTCGATATCTTCGGATACCCATTTGTGTAGCGGCCTTTGATTCCCTCGCCGGCTGCGCGAAGCATTAATTCTATGGGACAAGTTGGTGTGGCCGACAATCACCTAAACATCACGCTGTCGTGTGATTATTGCACCAGCGCAACGGTGATGTTCACAAAAACATAGAACAGACCCAGCGCAGCAATGATCCGCGCATAAAGCTTGATGTTGTCCCGGACAAACCGCTCGGGATAGCTGATTTCCGGCTGAGCCGAGTTCCAATATAGGTCGATCTGGTCCCCCACCTGTACGGAATCGTAAAACCGCCGGCGTTCGACATCGACATTTTGCGACCTTGCCGCGCCGCGGCTATCGGTGAATTCGTACTCAACGAAGTACGTCGTCAACCCATCCTCCGAAATCTCTTCGTCAACCTTCGACGTCACCCGCGCAACGACCCGCTGCCCGCTTTTGGCTAAGCCGCGCAGCTGCCAGATTTGCCTGGCATAGGCATAAATCCCGCCGGCGACGAAAATCGTCGAAATGATGAGAGTGACAAGCTGTTCTTCGCCCATGATCAGGCCGCCGAAGATCTTCCATGGTTTGGGCTGATGGTCTTGCGTATAGCGATCGGGGTCGCCGCAATAGACCGGCGCGGCCGAATTAACAGGCGCGCTGCCGCTAAACGCGATTTAGCGCGATCGGCGAAAATTTTTGAAAAAAATTGCAACAATTGTTTCATGTTGTGATCGCCGTCACTTTTGACAGCAGTTCGGGCTCCCACCTCCAGATTACACCCAATGGGTGCGATTGGATGGGACGAAGACGATGTTCAGGACAACCGACGAATATTACCGGACAAACCGGCCTGCTACCCTGTATGTGATCGCTGCTGCCTTTGCCGTTTGGGCCCTGATCCTGACCCTCATCGCGGCGATTTGAGGCTGGCGCGAGCCGCCCAGAAATATCCGGCTTATGTGTCGAGGCGGTAGATGCGCGCCGCGGTGTCATGGAACAGCAGGGCTTTCTCGTCGTCCGAATAGCCGGCGGTCAGCCGTTTGAACGCGTTCCACAAGACGCTGTAGCTGCAACTCAGTTTGTCGACCGGAAAGTTCGATTCGAACATGCAACGATCGGCGCCAAATTGCTCGATGGTGTGTTCGTAATAGGGCCGCGTCGCTTCGACGAGCGCCTCGCTGGTCGGCGGCTTGGCTTGCTCGTGCCAGCCGAAGCCGTTGATCAGCATGTTGAGGCCGCCGAGCTTGGCGACCACGTTTGGACACTTCGCCAGGCCGGCAATGTCGGCCTGCCAGGCCGCGAAAATCTCTTCGCGCTTGCCAGCGTAGGGCCCGACCCCGAGCGGGCCGCCAAAATGATTGAGGATGATCGTGGTATCGGGAAAGGCGCGGGCAAGATCGATTAGCTCGGACATCTGGGGGTGGTAGAGCCAGGCCTCGTAAGTGAGGCCATGGCGCGCCAAATGGGCAAACCCGGCGCGGTAGGCCTTGTCCATCAGCAAGTGCGGCGGCCGTTTGCCGCGCACCACCGGCACGTCGTCGCTGGCGTCCCACGGCACGCTGTGACGAATGCCGCGAAACCGGCCGTTGCCGGCGGCGATTTGCGCTTCCAGCACCGGCGCCACGTCGTCACCGAGGGTGAGATTGGCATGCCCGACGATGCCGGCGGCGATGCGCGTGGCGCCGTAGCGGCCGGACGCGCTCATCGCGGCGATGCCGTTGACGAATTCGGTCTCGCCGACCGGCTTCATCGCCTCGGGGCCGTCGTCGCGGTACATGGCGCCGCATTCGATGAACACGGTCGAGACGATATTGTGGCCGCTGTTGGTGTCGGCAAGGATGTCGTCGATCAGGTAGCGGGGCTCCGGCTGGTCCTCGCGAAACTCCCACAGATGATGGTGAGGGTCGCAAATCGGCAGCTCCGGCTCGAGCGGCTCTTCGACCGTCAGCGCCAGCCAGTCGGCGTTGCTTCCCACCATGTCGAGATCCTCCCCAGCCTGCGTCGTTGCGCCTATTAAAGCACGGACGGCCGGGCTGGCTCGATTCCCGATTTCACCGCTTACCGAGCGGCGCTAATGCCGGGTTACCTTGTCGGGCCGAAAGCCGAGGGTGTGCTGGCAGAACTCGACAGCCGTCGATTCGCACTCCGTCGTGCTGAAATGAGTGGTCTTGCCGGTTTCGATTTTTTGATCGTCTTCCCAGACCGACCAATGAAAGGTGGTTTCCCCTTCGGCATTGGATGACCGTTCGATAACGATTTCAATCATGGCGCCGCTCCTAGCAGGTCGTTGTGGACCCACCCGACCTCATCGATGTCCGCGCCGAAACGCACCTGCAACCAGTTTCCCTGCGAACCAAGCACGGTCAATTCGCTGCCCCGCGCCAAGGTTTCGATCACCGTCGCGCCAGTCGACGGACCGGAGCGAACGTTGGCCCGGCCGACGCCGATGGTGGCGCGTTGCACCTGTTCGATTATGGCCTCGCTTGACACGTCGTCGCGCTGCGGCGGCATCGCCTCGGGCAAGGGATCTGAGCCGGTCACTTTGGAAATCAGCGGATCGAAGTAGATCCTGAGCTCGGTTGACGCGCCCGCCGAGCGCTCGGCCACCAGATCTTTGACTGCCGGCAGGCGTGATTTGACATCGGGGTGCAACACGCCGAGCCCGAGGGCGCCGATGACCGCCAGCTTGATAGCAAGCGAGCGCGACGGCAGCCACACCCGCAGGCGGAGCCGCGGCAGCGCCGGCAATCGCCATGCCGTCTTCGCTTCCGGCGATTTCTGCGGCTGGCCTTGCCACACCTTCAATGCCGCGGCGAGCCGCTCGGCTTCCTCGATCTTCCAGGTCTCCTGGGCTGCCGCCAAGTTGGCCTCGGCCTCCGATTGCCACGCCTGACGGGCCTTTTCCAACTGCGCCTTGGCTGCTTGCTCGGCGTCGCGCAGCGCTTGGGCAACCCGATCGTCGGCAGAGCCGCCTTCCCAATCGCTACGTGCCTGCGTCAGGCGTTCAGCGAATTCCTGCTCCAGCTTTTCCGTGGTCTCTTTGGTCTGCGCTTCGAGGGCGTCGGCGTGCTTGCTCTGCAACTCGGCGAATTCTTGCGCGTGGTCGGCCGCGGCGGCGTCGAGCGCCTGCTGGCGCATCTCGTCGAAGTTTTTCGCCGCGGCGTCCAATTGCTGGCGCAGTTGCGACAGCTCAACGTCGAATTCCTGCTTTGCCGAGGCTAACCGCTCGGCTTCTTCGGCCTGCCATGTGTCGCGGGCAGTTGTCAGCTCGGCTTCGGCCTTCGCTTGCCACGCTTGGCGGGCTTTCTCTAGCTCCGCCGT
>JBFKGW010000182.1:0-5890 GCA_041633145.1 Alphaproteobacteria bacterium | reverse complement strand
TGAAAAATGGATACTCGCGTCGGAGCGCGAGTATGACGGTTGATGTGGGGCGCCGGCAGAGCGTCCAGCGCTGCCAGCCTCGGTGATCGCGATCCGACCTAACGCATCCCGCTCTAGTTGCTTCCTTTTTTTCAGCTCGATTAGCGAGCTTCCCATGATGTGCGGGGCGCCGCCCGTGTGGCTGCTTCATGAGACCGGCAATATTTGCCGCAACGCGGAAATTTTTGCCGGGCAAACCGGAAACTATTGCCCAGCGCGACCGGCAAAAATTTCCTAACTCATTGAAAAACAGGAAAATTTTTCCTGGCACACCTATTGCTAAGAAGTAAAGCGGAGCAGAACCGCTCCGCCATATCAACTTCAGAATGAGGATAATCAAATGGCTGATATTACACTTAGTGCGGCAGTTCGCTCGAACCTGCTGTCGCTTGCTGAAACGTCGAAGCTGATTAACCGCACCCAGGATCGTCTGTCGACGGGCCTGGCGGTCAACAGCCCGGTTGACGACGCCAAGGCGTTCTTCGAGTCGAAAGCGTTGAGCGATCGTGCGTCGACCATCAACGAGAAGAAAGACTCGATCGACCAGTCCGTGAGCTCGGTGGCGGTCGCGCTCGAGGCGGTTAACGCCATCGATTCGATCGTCGAACAGCTCAAGGGTGTCGTGAACAGTGCTGCTTCCGCGTCCACCAGCGCCGAGTTCACCGAGTTGAACGCGCAGTTCGAATCACTGGTCGGGCAAGTCAACAACCTGGCTGCCGACGCCAGCTACCAGGGCGTCAACCTGGTCAACGGCACCGGCACCACGCTGACGACGTATTTCTCCAATACCACCACCAGCGTGCTGACGATCGCCTCGGTTGACTTGACCAATGACACGCAGACCGGCCTCGACATTACGTCGAATCTGACGCTCAGTGTCGCTGCCATTCGCGCCAGTGGCATCACCGCGTTGGACGGGGCGATCGCCACGTTGGACGCCAAGGCGAAGACCCTGGGTTCGAACATCGCTCTGTTGCAGACGCGTTTGGACTTCTCGGCGGCCTACGCCAACGAGCTGCAAGGCGGTGCCGACAAGCTGGTGCTTGCCGACATCACCGAGGAAGGTGCCAACCTGGTGGCGTTGCAGACGCGTCAGCAGTTGGGTATCTCCGCTCTGTCGTTCGCCGGTTCTTCCGAGCAGTCGATCCTGTCGCTGTTCCGTTAAGCCGTCTAACGACACGCTTAGTACTTTTATGGGGAGAGCTTCGGCTCTCCCCATTTTCTTGGGCCACCCGCGTTATCGTTAACGGTGCCTTAAGGGGCGCTACCTACGGTGTGCGCGATGGACACCGACGCCGCACAAATTGGCCAAAATCCGCTGGTCGACGACGCGCTCGCCGCCGGCGTGCGCGAGGTCCGCAGCTATTTCGACACCGGCAACTACTTCGATGCGCTGGCGGCGTGCGAGGGGTTGCTCGCCCGCTACCCCGGCAGCGCCGAAGCGCTAATGCTGCTCGGCCTCATCAGCTATGAGCTCGAAGAACCGCAACAGGCGCTGATGGTGCTGATGCAAGCCCACGAAACGGCGCCGCAGGTGCGCGAATACGCCGACGCGTTAGCGAGCGTCAATGCGCAACTGGGTGATGACACCGAAGCGCTGTATTTCGCCAAGCTGGCGACGATCCTGAACCCCCATCCGCTGGGTAACGCATTGCTGCCCGACGGCTACGGCAAATTCTTCGATAGCCTGCGCAACGCCCAGCCACACCGGTTCCGCGACCGCGCCGCAAAGCTCCTCATTTCAGGTGACATGATTGGCGCGCTGGCCGCGTGCGAGAAGCAATTGGACCTGACGCCCGAAGACACCGACACCTGGCGTTTGCTAGCGCGCGCCGCCCTCGAAGTCGGCAACATCGGCCGGGTGCTCGATGCCTGCGAGATTCTCAGCGCGGACCCCCTCGCCGCGAGCGACTATGACGTGATGGCGCGCGCGTTCGCCAAGGTCGGCCGCTTCGACGAAGCCGCGCAAGCGCATCTGAATGCGATCGAGGAAGACCCGGAGGATCCAATTTTAGCGCAAAACCGGATCCGCACGATCGCCGCAAGACACGGCAACACGGGCGGGCATCTCGAGCGCGCGAACGATGCTTGGGTCGCGCGCTTCGCGCCGCTCGCCGACGCGAGCGAGCAGCGCACGCCCGCCGCGCGCGACGGCGACCGTCCCCTGCGTATCGCTTACGTCGGCGGCGAATTGCACGCCGGCCCCCTCGCCGACCTGCTGACCCCCATCTTGGCGACACACGACGCCAAGCAGGTCCTGCCCTTTTGTTATGCCGCGAACCGGCGCTACGACATGGCCTCGGAAAACATCGCGCTGCGCTGTGCGCGCTGGACCGATATCCACGGCGTCGACCCGGTCACGGTCGCCGAGATCCTGCGCGGCGACGAGATCGACATCGCGGTCGACCTGAGCGGGCATGGCCCAGGCAGCCAGCTGCAAATGTTCGCCCAGCGCCCGGCACCGGTGTGCGTGAGTTGGCTCGGATCGGCGCTGCCGGCCGGCGCCGGTTTCGACTATTTCCTCGCCTGCGAAGCGGTGGCACCCGGCGCTGAGCCAGCCGGCAAATCGGCAGCCGCTGTCTACCGCCTGCCGGCTGCCCATCTCGCCTACCGCCCGAATGATGCGTCGGAAGTTATCACAGCGCTGCCGGCTCGTAGCCAACCGCATGTGACCATCGGCGTGATGGCGCCGCTCGCCGAATTGGGCGAGGCCTGCCTGCACGACTGGGCGGCGCTTCTGGCGGCGGTCCCCAACGGGCGCCTCGTCCTCGCCAACGTCGAGCGCCTCGACGACGCTGCCGTGCATCGTATCTACGAACTGGCGAGCAAGGCCGGCATCCGCGACCGCGTCGACGTTGCCACGCTCGACGATGTCGACCCGAACGGTTACGGATTTTTCGATCATTTCGACCTGCTGCTCGACCCGCAGCCGAACAGCCGCTTCCTCGAAACCTGCCGGGCGCTATGGATGGGCGTTCCCGTCTTCGCCCTCGCCGGCACTGGCTACTTGGGACGGCAGGCCGCCGCCGCGCTGACCGCCGCCGGCCGGCCGGAGTGGGTCTTCGACACCAACCAAGCGCGCACCGCAGCGATCGCCGATATGGTGGCCGATCTCAGCGCCTTAGCCGAGCTGCGGGCGTCATTGCGCGAGCACGTGGCGAAGTCGGCGCTGTGCGATGTCGCCGGCTTTACCCGCGCGCTCGAACAAGCCTATCGCGCCATGTAGCGCAAGCGCGGCGTTGGCTCAGACGTCGTAGTCGGATTTTATCAGCGAAATCTCGCCGGCGAAGCTGCGGTCGACATCGGCGAACAAGACCGACAGGCGCTGGCCCATGCCGGCGTACAGCCCGCGCAGTTCTTCGATCGCGGTCCGCCGGAAGCGGTTGCGCGCCTGGGCGTCTTCGATGCGCCCATCGAACCACCAGAAGCTGCCGATGTACAGGCAGGTCGTGCCGGACAGAAAAATGTTCGTCGCCGGCGAGCGCACGTTCACCTCATCGAGCACATCGTAGAGCTGGTACACCCAGGTCACGCCCGGATCATCGCCGTCCGTCGCTAGAGCCGCGGCGAGCAACTCGTCGACGCGCTGGAAAATGGCGCGCGAATTCGCCGGCAAGTCGGCGTCGGTCCATATACGGTTCAACAGGTCGGGCGAAAAACTCGGCAGCTTGTCACGCATATCCGCCATAACCTGCGGATGGTCGAGCGGCGGATTATTCAGCTCGAGCACGCGCGGCAACATGGGCACGGCGCCGCCAATGCGCACCCCGTCGCTGCAATTCACGCAATGCACATTGGGATGCAATCTGAGGATATTCTCGAACGCGAGGCGCGACCAGCCGAGGATCGATTCGGCGACCGCCTCACCGCCGAAATTCGCCGCTGCCGGCAAACGCAGCTCGCTGTAAGTTTCTTCGGCTTCGCCGATCCCGACAAACGTATCGGCGGAATGGTAGGTTGCGGCGTCGCGCGAACCCATATCGACGCCGAACAGATAGAGATTGCGAAAGCCCAAATGCAGCAAGGTGACGAGCGCGGCGTTGGCCACCACCGGGCCGCACGATCCCATCAGCTCGACGCCGTCGCTGAACACCGCCGACGGCACCTGCTGGTCGCGGCAGTACAGGATCACATGATCGAATTGTTCGAGCATCGACGGCTGGACGGTGGACGCGCCGAGCAGGGTAATGCCGCTCAAGCCGAATTCCCGCGCCATCTTCGCCGCGTTGGCGGCATTGGTCGGATGGTTTTCCGTCTCGACATGGATGTCGGGCCGGATGCCGTTCGCCAGCAGCGTGCGCATCGCCGTCCCCGACGACACCACGATGGCGCGGTCGCGTTGCGCAGCAATGACTTCCAGATCGCGGTCGATCGATGGGCCCGAGGCGCAAATGAACACCGGTTCCTCGCGCGGCTGCTGCGTCGTAGCCAGCACGCGGGCGTTCGGCTGTTTCAGGTTGACCACGGCATTCGCCGTCATCAGCAACTCATCCTCGAAGAAGCCGAGACCGAGCACGTGGATGGCGAAATCGCGATGGAATGACAGGCGCGCCTCGGTCAGCACGCTCGATCCATAGTGCTGGTAGACGTAAACGCCGTCGAGCAGTGCCGGGTTGCCCAGGCGGATCACCCGGCGCAGGTGCCAGGCGATCGAAGCTTGATCTTTTTCCAGCACCAGGTGGACCGCGCAGCCGGCCTCACCCGCCCGTTCGAACAGGCCGCCCCAATCGATGATGAACAGCGAGTGGTAGAGATTGTCGAAGTTGGGTTCGGCGACGATCAGATGGGCGCAGCCGGTAAACTCGATCAGCGGTTCGAGATGCAGCCCCAGGCCGAGCCCGAACACAATCGTGAAATGGCTGCTTTGGTCGACCCGCTGCTGCGCCAGGTCCGCCCCCTCGCGCTGCACCGCATCCATCAGGGCGCGTTTGTATCTTCCTTCGATCCCGTCCTCGGTGCTGAACGAAAGTTCGTTGATGAAGCGCCGCTTGGGTTTGGCGAAATAGGCATCGATCTGCCGCTGGGCAAACGCCACCGCGTCCTCACCATAGAGGCGCCGGCCGCCGAAGGCGATGTCGATCCCCTCGTCATCGTCGACGAACAGCCGCGAATGGGGGTCGCGCACCTGCGCCAGGCGGGCATAGAGATGTGGCACATGCTCGCGGAACGCCGCCATGTTCGCCTTGAAGAACTCGGACTCGCGCGGATCGTGCGGCGCCGCCTCGGGAGCGAGAGTGGTGTCTGCCATATGCCTGGGTCCCTTGCGTTTGCGTTATTGCGCCACTGCGCCGGTTGGCGGCGCGGCGTTCAGGTTGGCCGCCAGGCGGCCGATTCCTTCAAACCAGGCGCCGAATTCGGCGTCGGTCGACGCCAGTCGCGCCGCGAGCTCTTGCGCCGGGGCGCTGCGCAGCGTCGCCAAAACCTTCTCGGTGTCGGCCGCCCGGCTGGCCAGCGCCGGGTGCGCAGCGAAGGCCCGGTAATGGCGCAACATCGCCTCCGTCTGGCCGATCGCCTCGACAACCGTGCGCGGTGCGCCGGCGCCCAGCGTGTTGGCATCGTGCAAGCGGTACGACGCGACCAGGCCGTCGGTTTTGCGGCCGCGCCGCTCGCCGAGCAGCAGCATGGTGAAGAACCACCAGTCGGCCGCGACAATGTGCTCCGGCACCGCCAAGGCGACCGGCGCGATGCAATCGGTGCGTACCGCGGTATTGGAAAAGCCGAGGAAATTTCGGTCGCGCACCGCGATCACATCGTCGACCCGATCGGGCACGCTGGCCTGGTCGAAGAAGCGCCGGCCCAGGCTGTCGCCGGCCGCATCGACCAATTCCATGTCGCCATAGGAGTAATCGGC